>JAJFFA010000175.1 GCA_021776885.1 Planctomycetota bacterium | reverse complement strand
GAACAGCGCGGGTTGTGCAGCAGGGTCGGTTCGGTCTTGGAGAGGGTCATGACGGGATCAGGGTTGGGCTGCAGCGTCGAGCTCAGCGCGGATGCGGGTGAAGAAGTCGTCCTCCCAGGCGGGGTCCCGGAAGGACACGCGCTCAGTGGGTGCGCGACCGGCGGGGCCGCGCAGGAGCTCGAGGGAGACCCGTGCGGCGCTGCGCGTCCCCGTCACCCCCGTGGCGACGGGGGTCACGCCGAAGGTCGCCAGGGTCGACTTCTCCTGCTCGCCGATCAGGCTCATGAAGCGCCGCTCGACGGGGGAAGCGGCGAGCACCTGGTCCTGCCCCGCGCCCTCCTGGCGCGTCCAGCCGAGGTCGTCGAAGACGTGCCGCGCGGCTTCGAGCACGCGCTCGGGGGCCGCCGCCAGGAGCCTGGCCGAGCTCGGCTCCGAGGGATCGATCCCGGGGCGTGCGGGCGGCCCCTCGGGCGCGCCCCCCGAGGCCTCGGTGAGGACGCAGGAGGACAACATCAGGGCCAGGGCCCAGCTCGCGCGCCGCGGGCCGGCAGGAATGACGAAGTTCATGCGGAGTTCAAGGATTGCTTCCGGTCGGACGATCGACAATCCTCGCCCGTGAGCGACGTGGAAGGAAGACCCACCTTGATCCGAACAGAGCTGGACGTCCTGGTCATCGGCGCAGGCATCCACGGCGTCGGCATCGCCCAGGCGGCGGCCGCGGCCGGCCACTCCGTGCTGCTGGTCGAGGAGCGCGACGTCGCCGCCGGCACCTCGAGCCGCTCGAGCAAGCTGATCCACGGCGGCCTGCGCTACCTGGAGACCTTCCAGCTGCGACTGGTACGCGAATCCCTGCGCGAGCGCGCGCTGCTGCTCGAGCTCGCCCCCGAGCTGGTGCGCCTGGTGCCCTTCCACATCCCGGTCTATCGCTCGACCTCGCGCCGCCCGTGGATGATCCGCGCTGGCCTCTCGCTCTACGCCCTGCTGGGCGCACTGAAAGAGGACGCGCGCTTCAGCGCCCTGCCGCGCGGGGAATGGGACGCCCTGGACGGCCTCGAGCGGGACGGGCTGCAGGCCGTCTACCGCTACCACGACGGCCAGACGGACGACGCCGCCCTGGCCCGCGCCGTGCTGGCCTCGGCCGTCGAGCTGGGCGCCCAGGTGCTGAAGCCCTGCAGCCTGGTCGCCGCGGACAGGAGCCGCGCAGGGTGGACCTGCCGACTCGAGGGCGCGGGAGCCCCGGCCCGGGTCCACGCGCGGGTCGTGGTCAACGCCGCCGGCCCCTGGGTGGGGCGCGTGATCGGACGCGCCAGCCCGGCACCGCCGCGGCGTGCGGTCGACCTGGTGGGCGGGACCCACGTCGAGTTCTCCGGCTCGATGGAGCGCGGGATCTACTACACCGAAGCGCCCAGTGATCAGCGCGCGGTCTTCGTCATGCCCTGGAAGGGCCACACCCTGGTCGGCACCACCGAGACGCCCTACACGGGCGACCCCGCCGAGATCGCGCCCAGGGAGAGCGAGGTCGACTACCTCGAGGGCATCCTGCGCCACTACTTCCCGCAGCACGGCGGCGAGCGCCTCGACGCCTGGGCCGGCCTGCGCGTCCTGCCCCAGGGTGAGGGGCAGGCCTTCAGTCGACCGCGCGAGGTGATCCTGGCCGTCGACGACGAGGCGCGACCGAGCTTCGTCAGCATCTACGGCGGCAAGCTCACCGGCTACCGCCTGACCGCGCGCAAGGTCATGCGCCGCATCGAGCGCTCGCTGCCCTGGGCCACGCCCCGCGGCGACACCGCGACGCTGCGGCTCAAGCCCGTCGACTCGGTGGGCCCGTCCTGAGCGGGCTCAGGTGCTGGCCGGCCGCACCGTGATGTCGCCGTTGACGATCATCTGGCAGCCCAGGCGCGCTCCGGCCTCGTCGGTCGACATCTCGACGGTCTCTTTCTCCTCGTCGGTGACGGCCTGCACGTTCTCGGCCCCGGCCTCGATCACCAGGGTGCAGGTCCCGCAGCTTCCGACCGTGCACCCGAAGTCCTGGGGCGCGTCGTTTTCCTGGCACCACTCGAGGTAGCTCGTACCGACGGGGACCTCGGCCGTGGTGCCGGTCTTCGAGAACGTGATCTTGGGCATGGGTCTCTGGCTGCAGTGAAGGGGGGACTCTATCGGTGAAGGCGGGCCCGTTCGGCGCGCGGCGCGTAGCCTACTCGCAGCCCGCGGGCTGATGTAGCTTCTGCAGCGTGTCGCGCTCCCCGATGTTGCCTCCGCCCGCGCCCCCCAACGTGGACTTCGAGCCCCTGGAGCCCTTCGCCCTCCCCGCCGGCGCGGCGCGGCTGTGGCTCGTACGCCACGGCGAGGTCGAGCCGGGCGCCGGGACCCGCGCCTACGGCGCGTCGGACGTGCCCCTCTCGCCCCACGGTCTGGACCAGACCCGGGCCCTGGGCCAGGCCTTCCGGAGCGAGCCCACGCAGCGCGTCCTGGCCTCGCCCCTCGAGCGGGCCCGGCGCCTCGGAGAGGCCATCGCGGCCGGGACGGGCTGCGACCTGACCCTCGAGCCGCGCCTGCGCGAGCTCGACCGTGGGGCCTGGCAGGGCCTGCCCCGAGCCGAGTACCGCGCGCGCTGGAGTGCGCAGGCGGAGCTCTACTGGAGCGATCCCTGGCACTGGCGCGGTCACGGCGGTGAGTCCGATGCCCAGCTCTGCGCCCGCGCCGGCGCCGCCTTCGAGGAGGCCGCCGCCGCCGGCGGGACGACGGTCCTGGCCTGCCACGCCCAGGTGATCCGCGTGCTGATCGCCAAGGCCCTGGGCCTGCCCGCCGCGCGCAGCTACGCCGTGCGCATGCAGACCGGCCACGCCGGCTTGCTCCGGGCGACGCCCCTGGGCTGGACCCTGGCCTGCTCCAACGTCCCGGGTCCGGGGCACACCGCGACGACGCACTGAACGAAGAAGGGGAGGACGCCTGCGCGCCCTCCCCACCCTGGAGCAAGTCTCTCGTCTAGGAGGCCGTGGTGAAACTGCTTCCGTTCAGGAATGGTGATTCGTGGCTCGTGGTGGCGCGCGAGAACGCAGGCGAATCGGTGGATTCGGCGAGGCTCTCGCGTTTCGCCACGGGCTACGGAGTGCCGTTCCTGGGCGGAATGAGTTTCACCATGGCCTCCTAGCTCAGGGCGTGAACAGCAGCTCGAGCGCGTCGGTCGTGTTGCTGGTCGAGCCGTCGCGGTACCAGTACTGGAAGTTCCAGGTGCTACCGGCGGCGACGGTCATCGTGCCCGGTAGGTGCTCGAGGTCGAGGGGCAGGAAGGCCTGGTTCGCGCCGCAGGTGCGCGAGATGGCGAAGCGCGTGATCGGCTGGCGGATGCAGTTCAGACCGACGCTCGGCGCGGGCAGGGGCACGCCGTTCGAGCGCAGGGGGCCGGCGTACAGGAGGCCGGGGACGCCGGAGGGCACGTCGTCGACCTTGAGCTGCACGCGGTTCTCGGCCACGGACGTGTTGCCGTAGGCCGTGATCACGGCCGGCTGGGTGGTGCTGTTGGGCGAGCTGGTGCAGTAGCTCGCTCCGATCGGCCCGTCGCCCAGGGCGTCGGAGCAGTTGCCGGAGGGGGCGAAGAAGCACTGCACCGAGAGCTCGATGTTGCCCGTCTCGGTCAGTCCCGCGTCCCGCACCGCGACGGTGTAGGTGCCATCCATCGGCAGGAACGGAAAGTCGATGGGATTGCTGCAGGTTCCACCGCACGTGACCGTGCAGGACTCGAGTCGGATCGACGTTCCGCTCGGGTCGAAGACCTCGACCTCGGGGTCGATGCAGATGCTGATGCCGCGCACGAACAGGCGCATGTCGGCCCCGCGCTCACCCTCGAAGCGGAAGAAATCGTGGTCCGCGCGGTGACCGATGTTCGCCACCCGCGGGGGGGCCCCGTAGGTCAGGGCCGGGATGAAGTAGTCGGGCAGCATCTTCTCCAGGTGCAGGGTGTAGTTGCCCGTCTCCGTGTTGCCGGCATCCGTCACGAAGATGCGGAAGTAGTCCGTCCTGGTCAGGACGAACTCGCGGGCCGGGATGCAGGTTCCG
>JAJFFA010000174.1 GCA_021776885.1 Planctomycetota bacterium | reverse complement strand
CCCGGATCTCGAGTTCGACTTCCAGGGACCAGAGCTCGGCGGCGGCGGCACCCGCCAGGCTCTCGAGCTTGACCGCGTCCTTGGCGCTGACCACGACCGGGCGCGCACCGAAGCCCGCGAGGTCGGCGGCGCTGTAGCGATGGTGGTCCGGGAAGCGTTCGCGTGCGACGACGCGCGCGCCGAGCCCCTCGAGGGTCGCCTCGAAGGCCTCGGGATTGCCCAGGGCCGAGAGGGCGTCCACCTCGCACGCAGCGAGGCGCTCGAGGTCGAGGGACTCCCCATCGGAGACCCGCACGAGCGCGCTGGGCCGGTGCCGCGCCGTCGCGAGGGCCATGCCCGGGGCCAGGTCGAGGAGCTGGCCACGCAGGCTCTCCAGCCGCTCGGGCTCGACCGCGTCGCAGCGCGTCAGGACCACGGCGTGGGCGCGAGCGATGCCCTCCGGGGCCTCGCGCAGGAGACCACGGGGGAGCAGTGCGCGCACCGGCTCGCCGCCCTCGGGGGGCGCCGGCAGACCCCAGGGGCGGGTCGCGTCGACGAGCACCAGGTCCAGGTCGCGCGCCAGTCGGCGGTGCTGGAAGCCGTCGTCCAGGACGATCACGTCGACGCCGGCCGCGACCAGGCGCTGGCCCCCCGCCACCCGATCCGGGTCCTGGACGTGGGGCACGCCGGGCAGGGCACGGGCCAGCATGCGGCCCTCGTCGTTGTGCTCCTCCTGGCCGCGGCCGTAGCCGCGCGAGAGGATGCCGACGCGGCGTCCGCGGCGCTCGAGCTCCCGCGCCAGCCAGACGACCATGGGCGTCTTGCCCGTGCCGCCCACGGTCAGGTTGCCGACGCTGACGACGCTCGCGTCGAGGTCCGCGCCGACCAGAACGCCACGGTCGTAGAGCCGTGCCCGGGTGCGGGCCGCGACGCTGAACAGGGCAGCGGGAAGACGCAGGGCCTCGACCCAGCCGCCGCGCCGCGCGAGGCGCAGCTCGGGGCGCATGGAAGCGGACATGGACGGGCGCCCCGCGGAGCCGCGGGGCGGGCCTCTTGAAGCTAGAGCTCGGCGGGCGGGTTGCCCGCGTCCTCGTCGGGGATGAGCTCGATCAGGCCGCGTTCCATCTCGAGGAAGGCGATCTGGATCGGGTTCGTCTCGCGCGTCTCGATCAACGGCGCAGCGCCGCGGATCAGCTCGCGCACGCGCTTCTGGAGCAGCGCGGTCTTGTGGAACGAACCCTGGACGGATTGCTGCAGACGCTGGGGCAGAGTGAGATCCATGGAGCCTCGTGAAGAGGGGCTTCAGATCCGGTAGAGAACCGGGTGCGGACGGCTCGGGCCCCGCGGGCGGGGAGGATCCGAGCCAGGGATCCGAATCAGGGAATCTAGCGCGCGGGAGGGGTCCGATGCAAGGGCTGTCCCCCCAGAGAGGGCCGCCCCCGCCCTGCCGCCCGCCAGGGCCCGCCTCAGTCCTCCCGAATCCGCGGAGCGAGGGCGTCGGAGCCGTCGAGGATGAAGTCGGCCGTGGCGGGGTCGGCCCCGACCGCGAGGGCGCGGTCGAGGGCCTCCTGCGCCGCGCGCAGCCCCGAGAGGCGCCCCTCGCGGCCGCGGATGCGGCGCTCGACCACCTCGGGATCGGCCACGACGCGCACCAGGCAGTCCACGCCCTCGGCGCCCTCGCCGACCTCGACTCCGGGGGCGACCACCCGCGCGAGGTCGCGTGCGATCAGGGTCTTGCCCGTGGCGGCGCCGCCGACGATGCCGATGCGGCGGGCAGCACCGACCTGGCTGGCGAGCCCGGCCAGGGCGCGCCGGCGCTGGTGCAGGAGCTCGGGCAGGTCCGCCAGACTCTCGAGGGTCGCCTCGCAGGCGAAGTCCTCGCCGAGCGGGGCGAAGCCCCTCGACAGGTGCACGTGGGGAATGCCATTGGCCCAGGCCGCGTCGCGGTCGCCGCGCCGGTCCCCCACCATGACCGCGCTGCGCGTGGCGTAGGTGCTGAGGAGGTCCGTGACCATGTCCGCCTTGGTGCTGATCCCGGGGGACGAGAGGCAGCGCGGCTCGTCGATCCAGCGCGCCAGCCCCAGGCCCTCGAGCATCGCGTCCAGGTAGTCGGCCCCGCAGTTGCTCGCGATCCCCAGGCGCAGGCCGGCGTCGCGCAGCTCGTCGAGGCACTCCTCGACCCCCGGGATCAGGGCCACCCCGCCGACACGGATCACCCGCGACTCCTCCTCCAGGCAGCAGCGCATGAGGACGGCGCGCTGCGCCTGGGTCAGGTCGGCGAAGACCCCGCGGAAGGCGCCCTCGAGGGGCAGCCCCACCATCCCCATCCACTCGGCGGCCGTGGGCAGCTCGCGCTCGAGGCCCAGCTCCGCGTAGCCCCGGCGCGCCCCGGCCTCGGCCGCCTGGGGCCAGAAGCGGTCGGTCGCGGCGAGGGTGCCGTCCAGGTCGAAGACGACCGCATCGTACAGGGGAGCCGGGTAAGTCATGGGCGAGGGAGGGCTCGGAACGCGGGAGCCTACGCCAGCGTGGGCTAAGATGCCCGCCCCCGACACGCCCGCCCCCCCTCGCCCATGCCCTCGAGCGCCGCTCTCCTCGCACTCATCCCCCTGGTCGTGCCCCTGACGCCCGGGGACGCGCCGCCCTCCCGTGCCCTGCTCTCCGAATTCGCCTCGGAGCCGCGGCTGGCCGGGACCTCCGGCTCCTTGCGCGCCGCCAAGTTCGTGCGACGGGTGCTCGAGGAGGCCGGCTGGTCGGTCGAGTTCGACGAGCGCGCGGTCTGCCTCTCCCTGCCCCGGCGCCTCGGGTTCGAGGTCTTCGTCGATTCAACAGCCGACGCGGCACTCGTCTCGCGCCTCGACGTGTTCGACCCGGATGCGCTGCCCGCGGGGGACATCCCGAAGTTCAACGCCTGGACCGCCGAGGGCCAGGTGCGCGGCCCCGTGGTCGACGCGGGCCACGGCCTGCGCCTCGACTTCGAGCGCCTCGAGGCGGCCGGCATCGACCTCGCGGGCAGCATCGCCCTGTGCCGCTACGGCCGCGGCTACCGCGGCGTGAAGGCGCGCCTGGCTGCGTCCTTCGGCTGCGCCGGCGTGCTGCTCTTCAGCGACCCGGCGGAGGACGGCGCGCAGAAGGGCGCGGTCTGGCCGGAGGGTCCGTGGAAGCCCGGCTGGGACGCGCAGCGCGGCTCGATCCTGCCGATCATCAACACCCCCGGCGACCCCTCGACCCCGGGCTTCGCCTCCCCGGCGCCGGGCGCGGCGCCGGCGCCCGGCGCCCAGCGACTCGAGGGGGCAGCCCTCGATGCGGTGCTGCCGAGCCTGCCCTGCCTGCCCATCGGGGCGGACGACGCAGGCGTGATCCTCGAGCGCCTCGCCGCGCGGCGCATGACCGACATCGACGGCACCAAGCGCGGCGTCAAGGTCGGGCCGGGCCCCGTGCAGGTGCAGCTGGACATCACGGCCCCGCGCGAGGTGCGCACGGTGCGCAACGTGATCGCGCGCATCGCGGGCACGGGCGACGGGGTCGTGGTCTTCGGCGGTCACCGCGACTCGTGGGTGCGCGGCGCCCACGACGCGGGGGGCGGCTGCGTCTCCCTCTTGCGCGCCGCCCAGCACCTGGGTCAGCGCGCCCGGGACGGCTGGAAGCCCGAGCCGACCCTGGTCTTCGCCTTCTGGGACGCCGAGGAGCCGGGACTCCTGGGCAGCACGGAGTGGGGCGAGGCAAACGCGGACTGGTTGCGCGCCGAGGGCATCGCCTACGTCAACGCCGACGCGGCCGTGTCGGGCACCCAGCCCGCGATGTCGGGCTCCCCGGGCCTCGAGTCGACCGTCGCCCGAGCCCTCGAGCGCGTGGCCTCGCCCAACCCGCCGGCGGCCGACGCGACGACGAGCAGCGCGTCCCGCACCCTGCTCGACGACTGGCGCGCGGCCTTCGAGGACGGCCCGCCGCGCTTCCGCCTGCCCGGCTCCGGCTCCGACTTTACCGTCTTCCTGCACCACCTGACCCTGCCGGTGCTGAACGTGTCCTTCGGCGGCAACTCGGGCGGCCAGTACCACACGTCCTTCGACGACTTCTCGTTCGTCGAGCGCTACCTCGACCCCGGCTTCGTCGGGCACGAGCTCTCCGGCCGCTTCCTGGCCGAGCTGGCCCAGGAGCTCTGCGCCCGGGGAACGCGCTCCTTCGACGGCGCCGAGGCCGCACGCGAGCTGGCGCGCCACGCGACGCAGACCCGCGACTGGCTCGGCGCCGAGCGCGCCGACGAGCTGGCCCAGGCCTTCGAGGCCCTGGCCGCCGCCATCCAGGCCACGGGCGCGGACGCGGCGCAGGTGACGCCGCGCTTCTACGCCGCCCTGGCCGCCCCCGACGGCGTCCCGCGCCGCGGCTGGTACAAGAACCGCCTCTGGACCCCCGGCCGCGAGCTGGGTTACGGCTCGGAGACCTTCCCCGGCCTGCGCGACGCCGTGGACGAGGACGAGCGAGCGCGCGAGTACGCGGCGCTCCTGGACGCCGTGCGCGCGGCGCGTGCGCCCTACGTCAGCGGCGGCGTCAGCGGCGGCGGCACGACCCGGGAGGGCGACGAGCGGTGAGACAGCTCCTGCCCTTCGCCCGGCGCTTGCTGCGCCACAAGCGCACCCTGATCCTGGGCTTCCTGTGCATCCCCATGGCGCAGGTCGCCGACGTCGGGCTGACCCTGATGATCGGGCGCGCCATCGACCGCCTGCGCAGCTCGGACAACGCGGACTTCCTGCCCAGGCTGCTGGTCCTGTTCCTGATCTTCGCCTTGGTGCACAGCGTCTTTCGCTTCCTGCAGCGCTGGTGGATCGTGGTCGCGTCACGGCGCTTCGAGGTGCAGCTCAAGCATGACCTGTTCGACAAGCTGACCTCGCTGTCGTTCAGCTTCCACAACAGCGCGCGCTCGGGGGACATCGTCAGCCGCGTGACGAGCGACGTCGAGAACCTGCGCATGTTCCTCGGCCCGGGGATGATGTACACCGCCGGCGCCCTGATCGTGGTGCCCATCAGCCTGGTGCTGCTCTTCACCCTGCAGCCGCTGCTGGCCTGCCTGATGCTGCTGCCCATGCTGCTGATGGGGCTGGCGATGAAGGCCTTCTCGCCCCGGCTGCACCGCTACTCGATGGCCGTGCAGGAGAGCCTGGCCAACATCACCCACCGCGCCCAGGAGAACTTCTCGGGCATCCGCGTCGTCAAGGGCTATGACCGCGAGGACAGCCAGTCCAAGCGCTTCGACCGCACCAGCGCCGAGACGCGCGACAACCAGGTGCGCCTGGGGCACGCCCGCGGCCTGACCCACGCCGCCGTGCGCGGAGCCAACGACCTGACCTTCGTCACCATCCTGATCGTGGGCGGGCTGGCCGCGATCGACCGCTCCCTGAGCTCCGGCGACCTGTTCAAGTTCATCGACCTGACGTTCAAGGTGTTCTGGCCCCTGATCGCCATGGGCTGGATCGCCGGCATGTACCCGCGCGCCGTGGCCAGCGCGCGGCGCGTCGATGAGTTGCTCGCCCGCGAACCCGAGATCGCCGACCCCGCACGGCCGGTTCAGCTGGACGAGGTGCGCGGCGAGCTGGTCCTGGAGGGGGTGCGCTTCACCTACGAGGGCGCGCTGCGCCCGGCCCTCGACGGCATCGACCTGGTCGTCCCCGCGGGCTCGACCCTGGGCGTCGTCGGCCCCACCGGCGCGGGCAAGTCGACCCTGCTCAACCTGTTCGGCCGACTCTTCGTTCCCGAGGGTCGGGTCACCCTCGACGGCACACCCCTCGACGCCCTGGACCTGGACACCCTGCGCGGTGCCCTGGGCTACGTGCCCCAGGACAGCTTCCTGTTCTCGGAGCCCTACCGCGACAACGTCGCCTTCGGCGCGGACGACGCCCTCTCCGAGGAGGACGTCTGGCGCGTGATCGAACTGGCGGGCATGAAGGAAGAGGTGGACGAGCTGCCCGACGGCCTCGACCAGCTGATCGGCGAGCGCGGCGTGACCCTCTCGGGGGGCCAGCGCCAGCGCACCTGCATCGCCCGCGCCCTGGCCCGTGACCCGCGCGTCCTGGTGCTCGACGACTGCCTCTCGGCGGTGGACACGGAGACCGAGAAGGCACTGCTCTCGAACCTGACGGGCGAGG
>JAJFFA010000173.1 GCA_021776885.1 Planctomycetota bacterium | reverse complement strand
CGCTTCCTCAGCGGCAGCGCCCTCGGCCTGCTCCTGGCGGGCTTGCCGGGCGGAGCGCTCCTGGCCCGAACCCGCCAGGAGTTCGAGCGCACCCTCGACGACGACCCCCTCCTCCCGGGCGCGGACGCCGGGGAGATGCGCCGGCACTACGACCTGGCCGCGGGGCTGACCTACCTCAACCACGCGTCGATCGGCACCCAGCCCCGGGCCGTGCGCGAGGCCTTCGCGGGCTACCTCGCCGCCTGTGAGACGAACCCCTGGCTGCACGTCTGGGGGGATGTCTGGTCGGCAGCGATCGAGGAGGTGCGCGCCGCGGCGGCCGGGTGGCTGGGGGTGGCCGTCAGCGACCTGGCCCTGATCCAGAACACGACCGAGGCCTTCAACCTCCTGGCCCATGGTCTCGACCTCGAGGCCGGCGACGAGGTCCTGTTCAGCGATTTGAACCACGTGGGCGCCAGCCGCGCCTTCCAGGTGTTCGGGCCGCGGCGCGGCTTCGCGGTGCGTCGATTCGCCCTGCCGGCGCTCGAGGCGCCGCGCCTCACGGCCGAGGAGCTGATCGCTCTGCACGCCGATGCCCTAGGTGAGAAGACGCGGCTCCTGGTCCTGCCCCACGTCGACAACGTGGTGGGATTGCGCCTACCCGTGGCCGAGATCGCCGCGGAAGCCCGCGAGCGGGGCGTGCGCTGGATCGCCGTCGACGGGGCCCAGGTGCCGGGCGCCATGCCGCTCGACGTGCCCGCCCTCGGAGTCGATTTCTATGCCACGAGCGCCCACAAGTGGCTCCAGGCGCCCAAGGGGCTCGGGCTCTTCTGGGCTGCGCCCGAGGCCCGCGACCGCCTGGCGCCCTTTCGGGTCACATGGGGCCAGGATGCCTGGGCCGGCAGCGCCCGGGTCTACGAGGACCACGGGACCCGGGACCCGGCGCGCCTCCTGGCCCTGGGGGACGCCCTCGCCTTCCAGGCACGGGTCGATCCCGGGCAGCGTGCGACGCAGCTCTCCGCCCTGCGCGAGTACGCCCGGCAGCGCTGCGCTGCCACGAAGTCGCTTTCCTGGCGCTCGCCCGAGTCCGCCGAGCTCGCCGGCCCGCTGTTCTCCGTGGGAATCGAGGGCGCCGCACCGGCGCAGGTGGCCCAGGCGCTGTTCGAGGAAGACGGCGTCGTCGTACGCCCCTTCGCCACCCTCGGCCTGGAAGCCCTGCGCTTCTCCCCCAACCTCGAGTCCGGGTCCGCGGACCTCGAGCGCGCCTTCGACGCCCTCGAGCGACGTCTCGGCTGACCCCCGGCGCACGCGTGTAGGACTTCCGTACCCGACGTCCTTCCACGCCCGTTGCACCGTTATATAGGCGTCCTCGCCCGAGGGCCGTCCTCCTCATGCGTCCGGTCGTGTAGGCCTGCCCCCCCGGGGGGTGTAGATTGCGCAGGAAGCGGACGATCCTAGGTAGGCACCTGCCCCTTGTTCACGCCCCTTCGAACGGGCAACGCCCGTCCCCGACCGTCCCTCCCCCGGCCGGTCCCCTCCGAGCCCCCACGAAATCCCATGTTGGAAGCGTCCCTCGAGCGGCTGCGCGAAGTCCACGCGCGCATGAAACAAGAGCTGCACCGCGTGATCGTCGGTCAGGAACAGGTCATCGACCAGCTCCTCGTCGCGATCCTGACCCGCGGGCACTGCCTGCTCGTGGGCGTCCCCGGGCTGGCCAAGACGCTGATGATCTCGAGTCTCTCGAAGACCCTCGACCTCAGCTTCAGCCGCATCCAGTTCACGCCGGACCTGATGCCCTCCGACATCACCGGCACCGAGCTCCTGGCCATCGACCCGGAGACGTCCGAGCGCTCGTTCCGCTTCGCCGCGGGCCCGCTCTTCGCGAACGTCGTCCTCGCAGACGAGATCAACCGCACGCCGCCCAAGACCCAGGCCGCCCTGCTCGAGGCCATGGTCGAGCGCCAGGTCACGTCCGCCGGCAAGTCCCACCCTCTGCCGCGCCCGTTCTTCGTGCTGGCCACCCAGAACCCGATCGAGCAGGAGGGCACCTACCCCCTGCCCGAGGCCCAGCTCGACCGCTTCATGTTCATGGTGCAGGTCAAGTACCCCGATCTGGACGAGGAGCGCGAGATCCTGCGCCGCACCACCGGCGGCGCCATGGATGAGGTCTCCAGCGTCGTTGGCGCAGAGGAGCTCGAGCAGCTGCAGGACGCGGTGCGCTCGATCCCCGTCGCCGACTCGGTCTACGACTACGTGCTGGCCCTGTCGCGCGGCACCCGCGTGCGCTCCGAGGACGACCCCCTGCCCTTCGTACGCGAGTCGGTCACCTGGGGTGCCGGGCCGCGCGCGGGTCAGTTCCTGATCCTGGGCGCCAAGGCCCACGGCGCCGTCGCCGGACGGAACCGCGTCAGCGTCGAGGCCGTGCGCGCCGTCGCGCACCCCGTTCTGCGCCACCGCTTCGGGACCAACTTCACGGCCCACGCCGAAGGCATCACCTCCGACGTGATCATCGACCGACTGCTCGACGAGGTGCGCCCGGGCGCGACGGTGGGCGCGGGCCTGCCCGGCGTGGCCGGCCAGTAAGCGTCGCTCGATGCCGCAAGCGAACGCCGCGCTGGACCCCGCGGTCCTGGATCGACTGTCCGGGCTGGCGCTGGTCGCCCGCACGGTGGTGGAAGGCTTCATGGCCGGCCACCACACGTCGCCGCACCGCGGTAGCTCCGTCGAGTTCGCGCAGCACCGGGCGTACACGCCCGGAGACGAGGTGCGGCGCCTCGACTGGAAGGTGTTCGCGCGCTCGGATCGCCTGGTGGTCAAGGAGTACGTCGAGGAGACGAACCTCTCGTGCCACCTGCTCCTGGACGCATCCGAGTCGATGGCCTACGGCTCCCTCCCCTGGAGCAAGTTCGACTACGCGCGCTGGTGCGCGGCGGCCCTCGCGCACCTGGTCCTGGCCCAGCGCGACACGTCGGGCCTGATCGTCTTCGACGAAGGACACCGCACCAAGGTGCCCCCCGGGAACGGCGCGCCCCAGGAGGCCGCCATCCTCGACACCCTGCAGAAGGCCACGCCCACGGGACCGACCGGCATCGGCCGCGCCCTGACCCTGCTCGCGCCACGCCTGAGGCACCGCGGCATCGTCGCCATCTTCTCCGACTTCTTCG
>JAJFFA010000172.1 GCA_021776885.1 Planctomycetota bacterium | reverse complement strand
CGCGGCGCAGGAGCGGCAGCTTGTCCGTCGACTGCATCGAGCCCGACACGTCGATCAAGAAGACGAGGTTCGAGGGGGCGCGCTGCTCCAGGGGCAGGGCGCGGGTGGCCAGCCCGACACGCAGCAGGCGGTGCTCGGCGTTCCACGGGGCGCTGCCGACCTCGATGTCGACGGCGAAGGGGTGCTCGGCGTCGGCGTCGGGGCGCGGGTAGGCGTAGGGGAAGTAGTTGACGAGCTCCTCGATGCGCACGGCGTCGGCGGGGGGCATGCGACCCTCGTTCAGGATGCGGCGGACGTTGGAGTAGGACGCCGTGTCGACGTCGATGGAGAAGGTCGAGACGGCGTCCTCGTCCGTGGCGCGGAAGGACGACTCGGGGGTCGCCTGGTAGCGCTCTCCGTCGGCCTCCGCTTCGAAGTGGCTCGCCACGTCCCGGGACTTGTCGCGCGTCGAGGTGCGGGTGTCAGCGTAGCCCAGGGCGTTCAGCAGGGAGACCTGCGGCTTGCCGGCGGGGACCTCCGACCCGACGTAGCCGACGCTCTCGAGGGCCGACACGCCCTTGGGTCCGAGCGCCACGTGCAGGTTGTCGTCAAGGTGTGGTGCGGCCTCGCCGCCCACGTCGACCCCGGACCAGCGCAGGGCCAGGGCGCCCCCGACGAGGCCAAGGACTCCCGCCGCCGCGGCCCAGCGCACGCCCTGCACGAAGCGCGCCGGAGCTGGCGCCGCGCCCGCGGCGGCGATGCGGCTGCGCTGCTCGTCGGTCAGCCCGGGGGCTCCCTCCACGACCAGGGCCTGCTCCAGCTCGGCCGCCGTGGCGCGCACCTCCTCGACGAAGCGGCGCGCCTGCGCGTCGCGTGCCACGAGCGCCTCGACCTCGGCGCGTTCGCCGGGCTCCAGCTCGCCCAGGGCGAAGGCCGTCAGGCGCGGGTCGTCGTGTGTGTCAGCTTGCTTCATGCTCGCGCTCCTCGCTCCTGCGCCTCGCCCGAGGCGAGCTTCGTGCGCAGGCTCTTCAGTCCTTCGTGGATCCACCAGCCGACCGTGCCGGCGCTCTCTTCCATCACGCCGGCGATCTCGCGGTAGGAGAGGCCGTGCTGGAACTTCAGGCGCAGGGCCTCGCCCTGTTTCGGCGGCAAGGCAGCCAGCCCCGCCTCGACCCGTCCGAGCTCCTCCTGCTGCTCCATGCGGGTGGCGGGGGAGCTGGCGTCGACGCGCCCCTCGCCCTGTTCGGCATCCAGTGAGGTCATGCGTTGCTCCTTGCGCAGCACGTCGAGGGCGCGGTTGCGGCACACGGTGTAGAGCCACTGGGGAGTGGGCTCCGCTCCGCGGCCGTCGCGGCACAGCTCGAGGAAGGTGTCCTGGACCACGTCGCGCGCCCGCTCGAGGTCCCCGAGCAGGCGCGTGGCGTAGGCGACCAGCCGCACTTCGTGGCGCAGGAGCGTGCGCTGCAGGGCGCTCGTCTCGGGGCCTGGTCGGTGGGTGTCCATGGGTGGGGAGATGCCCGCGGATGCGGGCCTCGTCCCCTGGAACGGATGGCGCGCGGCGTTCTTGGGCGAATCTGGGGGGCGACGGCCAAGCCCCGCGCTGGCAAGGGCTTGGGGCAGGCCGCTCAGCGGCGCTGGCGCTCGAAGGGGCCGTCGGGGGTCGCGTCGGCCAGGCGCCAAAGGTCGACGCCGAGGGTGACGAAGGGGCCCTTCGAGCTGGCGTCGGTGTCGTGCCAGACGACGCCCAGGCTGAGGTGCGGGACGAGGCTGCGGGTCTTCGTGTGGCCGAAGTGCACGGTGGCTCCGAGCCCCAGGCCCAGGCCTTCCTCGCCCGGGATGGAGGTGCTGGCCGAGAGGCCGAGGAACCAGTCGCGCTCGTCTCCGAAGTAGTGCGTCAGACCGGCGACGTGCAGCAGCAGGGTCTCGTCGAGGCTGGCCCGACGCGAGCTGCGCAGGTCGGCCAAGAAGGCCAGCTCGGGGTGCATGAGGATCAGCTGGCGGCGCGGCGGGTCGTCCCAGGCGGAGTCGGTCCAGGCGCTGTTGGCCCAGACCTCCCAGGGGTACTGGGAGAAGCCGTGGGCGAGGTAGTTCGTCCAGCCGCGGTCGTAGGACTCGAGGCGCTGGGTGATGCGCAGCAGGGGCTCGGCGCGCACGTCGGTGAAGAGGTCCTCGACCAGCAGGGCCACGTAGCGGAACTCGAGGGCCTCGTTCAGGGTGGCGTAGACGAGCTCGCGACCGTCGCCGGCCGCGAGGCCGGGGGGCCCGTTGGGATCGGGCGCGGGTCGCTCGATGCGGCTGAGCACGACCTGGTGCTCGCTGCCCTCGAACCAGATGGTGCTCGACACGACCGCACCGGCGCCGCGGTTGCGGGGCTGGAACAGATCGGTCGCGGGGACGAGGCCGGACTGCGCGCGCTGCAGAGCTCGCTCGCGCACGATCTGCAGACCCCGAGCCAGGCCGGCGCGGATCAGCGTGCCGTTCGGACCCTCGAAGTGCGGGCTCTCCAGCACGCCGGCCCGGAGGCTCTGCAAGGCGCCCTGCAGATCGCCCCGCGTGTCCTCGCGCAGGGCGGTCAGGGTCGGATAGTGGCGCACGAGCCCGGCGAGCTGCGGCACCTCGAGCCACTGGGAGTCGCCGCCCACGAGGGCCAGGGCCCAGGACCCCGAGGTGTCGATGCCCTCCAGGGCGACGTAGCCCAGGCTCTCCGGCTCGAGCGGGCCCTGGGGCCGGGCGAAGCTCGAGATGGCGAAGCCCGAGAGGGTGAAGCCCGAGAGGGCCAGGCTGACTAGGCAGCGGCTTGCGATCGCGGGCAGCCTCATGCCGACAGCTCCTTCCACGCCGCCCATAGGTAGGTAGCGAGCTTCTGCACCTTCAGCTTGGCGTCGGGATCGCGCCCGAAGAGGTCGCGCAGGTGGTCGAACTCGATCGACGCGGCCGTGGGGTGGCGCTGGATGTACTCGTTCCACACGCGGCTGATCTCGGCCTGGGTTCCCATGCCTTGCCGGCCCAGGATCGAGCGCAGGATCGGCAGGTGGACGGAGGGGTGCTCGAAGTAGTGCTCGAAGTCGTGGACCTTCTTCACGTCCTTGAAGCGCACGATCTCGATGTCGGTGTACCCGAAGGAGGGCCAGTTCCCCGGGCGGAAGCGGCGCGGCATCAGGAAGGGGTCCGCGGCGTGCCGCGCGTTGAAGAAGTTCTCGACGATCGTGTCCGCGCGACCCGGATCCAGCACCGAGCGGTAGGCCTTGTAGGCCTCGCGCGGGGCGTTGTGATCCAGCTTGAAGCGCGCCTCGAGCAGGCGCGACACGTTGGCGACCATCGCGACCGTCTTCCAGCGGTGGCCGGCGGGGTCGAAGAGCCCCTCGTGTCCGTCCCAGTGGCGCAGGGCGATCAGCGCGTCGTGGATCACGCTGGTGCCCTGGCTGTGGGCCACGACGTGGGCCGTGTTCGTGCGCTCGCGGGCGTACATGTCGCGCAGGCCGGCGCCGACCTGGGCCAGGACGTGGGCGACGCAGGCCTGGCGCGCCTGCTTGGACGAGAACCACAGCAGGGGATCGAGCAGGTGGCTCCAGAAGAAGTCCTCGAAGCCGGCGTCCTCCTCGGCGTTCTGCGCCAGGAAGTCGAGCACGACACCCACCTCGCTGCTCTCCGAGCGCGCCCGGTTCAGCACCGAGCGCGACCCGTCGCGCCAGCGCTCGCGGTAGCCCTCGAAGACCGAGTCGTACTCGATGGGCACGAAGTGCACGTGGTCGCGCTCGATCTCCCGCGCGCTCACCCCGTCGAAGGGAGCCCACTGGCGCAGGGCGCCGAGGAAGCTCTTGCGGAAGGACTTGTCCCAGCCGGAGGGGTGGGAGCCCATGCCGTGCACGAGGAATACGGTTTGGCGGACCATGGCTTTCGAGTCTCGTCCCTCTGGAGGCGCGGCGGGTCTGGCAAGAAACAGAACGCTATCCGGCGGCGGCCCGGACGCCCGTTCTCGGGTTTCTCCCGCCGGCTTTCAAGATCGGCCCGCGGCGCTGCCTAGGATAGGCGCCATGAATCGCCCGACGCGCCGCTCGATGCTCGCCCTCGCCCCGTTCAGTGCCCTGGCGCTGGCCCTCGCAGCGGGCTGTGCTGCGCCCGTCGCCGCCGCCTCCCCGCCCG
>JAJFFA010000171.1 GCA_021776885.1 Planctomycetota bacterium | reverse complement strand
GCCGCGGGGCCGCCGGGGTTCGCGGTTCGTCGACCTACTGGTAGACGATGTTGACGGCGTTGGAGGTGTTGAAGGGCTCGGTCATGCCGTCGCCGTCCAGGTCACCCGCGTTCATCGTCTCGCGGAACCAGTACTGGAAGTTCAGGCTGGCGCCCATGACGATCGCGCCGGCGTAGCCCGCGTTCCCGTCCAGGACCTGGGTGGCCACGTTGCCCGACCCACCGCTCAGGGGGAAGATGCGCGAGGTCGCGCCACCGACGCAGCGCACGCCCTCGCCGAAGTCCGGCTCGGCACCGAGCTGGTTGGGGCCGAAGAAGAACAGCCCGGTCGTGTTCGGCACGGGCTGGGCCGTGAGAGTCAGGTTCAGGGGCGAGGCCAGCGTCGAGCCCGTGGCCGTGATCTGGCCGCCACTGCCGGTCGAGTTGAGGCTGGCCGTGCAGTACGGCGTGCCGATCGTGCCTGCGCCCATCGAGTCGTACTGGCTCGTGGCGGACATGCCGGTGTTGCCGTGCTCGTCCGAGGAGACGATGCGGTAGGTGATCGTGCCGACCTCCGTGCCGGGGATCTCGCCGCGGAAGATCTGGCCGCCCGAGCTTCTCATCGGCACCACGTTCGTCGAACCGCCGTTGACCTCGTACTCGATCTGGGTCGGGTTGTAGAAGGTGATGTAGTACGGGGCGTTGTCGTAGACGTGGGCCCGGATCACCGTCGAGTCGGGGCCGGCCATGCGGTCGGGGGCCTGCTCGACGTTCGGCATGTAGGGCGCGCTCGTATCCGGCGTGTTGCGGATGTTCTGGTAGTAGACGTTGCGCGCGCCGTTGTCGTTCGCGGCGAGGACGTCGTAGTCACCGTCCCCGTCCATGTCCGCGGCGTCCGCGTCGAGGGAGACGAAGAACAGGCTCGGGACGTTGCCGCTGGTCACGTCGGTGAAGCTGAAGTCCGCGCCACCGTTGTTGTTGTTGCGGTAGAGCCGATCGCGGCTGGAGAAGTCGGCCACGAACAGGTCCAGGTCGCCGTCGTTGTCGTAGTCGAGGAAGTCGCCCTCGTTGTCATCGTCGTCCGAGTTGGTCAGGACCGTGATGTTGTCGTAGACGCCGTTGCCGGTGTTGCGCAGCGTGACGTCGGTGAACGTGAAGCTCTGCGCCAGCCAGTTGAGGCCGTAGATGTCGAGGTCACCGTCGCCATCGAGGTCGCCCATCTCCTGCTCGTAGTGGCCGTCGCCCGTGCTGTAGCCGTTCGGAAAGACCATGCCGGTCACGTCCCGGAAGCCCAGGTTGCCGCCGTTGGCCGGGGCCAGGTTGGAGGCCTCGAGGCGGTTGGCATACATCCGCGGCAGCTCTTGGCGTGCGCCGTGCAGGATGTCCAGGTCGAAGTCACCGTCGATATCGCCGAGGTCGATGTCGAGGGCGCTGGACGCGATGTCGCAGTTGTTGCCGCTGGCGTTGGTCGTGTTGGCCGACTGCGTGCCGTCACACCAGATGCCGGGGTTTCCGTTGTTGATGTCGGAGCCGTTCAGCTGGAAACCGCTCGGGTTGAACTCGCTGAAGAAGCCGTCGCCGTCGTTGAGGAAGATACGGGTCGGAACGTTGCCGCCGAAGGCGCCACCGTAGGAGCTGTGCACCAGGTCCAGGTCGCCGTCGTTGTCGAGGTCGCCGAAGTCGCAGTCACAGGACCAGTCGGTGAAGCCACCGCCGGCCAGCAGAGCGCTGCTGTCGATCGACGAGCCCGGGCCGCCCAGGCCGACCCAGCGCGTCAGCGTCTCGTCGACGTAGACACCGATCGTGCCGCCCTGGAGGCCACCCTGGTTGATCCACCAGCGGTTCGACTGGTTGACCTGAACGGAGGTGTTCGAGACGTAGATGTCCAGGTCACCGTCCTGGTCGATGTCCGCGAACTCGATGTCCCGGCTACGGTCCTGGATCATCGGGAAGCGCGCCATGGTCTCGTCCGAGAAGACCCCCAGGGTTCCACCCTGGGCACCGCCCTGGTTGATCCAGATGCGGTTGCGGTCGTCGGCGTCATCCCCGCCATCGGCGAAGATGGCGTCCCAGTCGCCGTCGTTGTCGACGTCACCGAAGTCCACGTTCTCGGAGGCCGAGCTGTTGGCGGCCCCCCCCGTGGGGATGTCCGTCTGGTTGTCGATGAAGGTCTGGGCCTGCGCCGAGCCGGCGAAAACGAGAGCCAGGGCCGCTGCCAAGGCGCGGCGATCGAGGAGAGCCATGGGGATACGCTGGGGGCTTGCGGAAAGCGCGGCGGAGGTCGCGCGGGGTCCGAGAAGGCAACACGGTTCCAGGGTCTACACGCGCACGTGCGACCGGTTACCCGATCCAGTGTACGCCACGCGCGGGGGGTTGGGGAGCGCCAGCCCGCTCCTCGGGGCCTCGGCGCGTCCTTTTAAACGGCGAGGCAGACTCCGCTGGGCCAGGAATGACCCCCTGGCAGGGCTAGCGGCGTCCAGCCACTCGCTCGAGCAACCATCCGGCCAGGAACAGGCAGCCACCGATCATGAGCCCGCGGAACTCGAAGGCCATCGACGCCAGCCCCTCCTCGCGGAAGCCCAGGCTCATGCTGCCCAGGACGCCGGCCAGGACGACCACCAACCCGATGCCCTCGAGCACCTTCGCCAACCCATAGACACCACGGCCCGCCATCAGGGGCAGAAGGATACCCGCAAGGCATCCCCCGTGTCGTCCCCCGCAGGCCACTACGGACAGAAGGTCACGCGCAGCGCGTCGCTGAGGTTGAAGCCGCTGCCGCCCGGGCCCATCGGATCGCGGTACCAGAGCTGGAACACGCGCAGGTCCCCCGGCGAGATCGCATGGGCGGGGGGCAAGGCGTTCAGATCGAAGGCGCGCAGCACCTCCCCCGCGGCGTCGGCCACGTCGATGCCCTGGCGCGCGATGCTGCCGCCGGCGCAGCGGAAGCCGTCGCCGAAGGGCACCTGGATCTGCATGCGACCGAAGAACGACAGCGCCGACTTGCCCGGAGGCAGTCCAGCCGTCTGAAACACCAGGTCGTTCTGCGCGATGCTGCCCGACCCGCTCCAGTCCATCAGCGCGCCGGGGCCGGCGGAGTTCGGAGTGGAGATGCAGACGCTCGAGATGGGCCCCGAGCCATTCGACAGCACGTCGAAGTCGACGCGCTGGGTCAGATGCGTCGCCCGCGCGTTCGCGTCGCGCACCCAGGCTGTGTTGTCGACCACCTGCGCACTGACCACCCGCGCCCCGGGGCTCATGGCCACGTCGCACAGGAAGAGCTCGTTCTCGGTCGCACCGGGGATGGCGACATCGTCGAGGAACCACTGCACGTCCAGGTCGTGGTCGCTGGGCTGCAGCGGCTCGACGAAGAGCCGATCCGCATCGCCGTAGACCAGACCCGGGTCCGAGGAGGCGTCGATCGGATCCACGAGGCGGTAGATCTCGACCAGCACGGCCTCGATCCCGACGCGGTTGAAGGGACGCCCCAGGCTGCGCATCAGGGAGTTGGTCGTTGGCCGATAGATGCCGAACTCGTTGTAGCGGCCGCCCTCGAAGGTGTCGTGCAGGCCGTCGAAGCTCGGTCCACCGGCCCCCAGCCAGTCCGCCCACTTGCTGCCGGCGCTCGCCATGGCGCTGGCCGTCAGGCGCGAGACGTTGGGCTCGCCGGGCTCGCCACCACTGTAGGTCGTGCCGGCGGTGAAGTATTCGTCGGCCAGATCGCCGAGGGCGTGGCCGAACTCGTGCAACAGGATCTCGATCGTGGCCCCGTTGGATCCGGCGGCCGTGGCCAGGTCACTCGAGGTGTAGCCCGCGCCCCCGTACTTGCTGCTGTTGGCGACGGCGGCCACCAGGTCGACGTCGGGGGCGTTGTTCGCGAAGTTGTAGGCCTTGCCGACGTTGACGCAGAGCAGGCGCTCGATCCCGCTGCACCAGTAGCCCATGTCGAGGGCCGTGTCCTTCTGCACGCCCTGGTTCGGGTCGTTGTCGACGCCGGACTCGTTGGACACGACATCGACGCGGTGCACCTCGAAGTAGCTCGCGTACTCGAGGAACGGCCGCTCCGCGAAGAAGCCCGCGACCATGGTCGAGACGTGGTTCTGGTAGGCGCCCAGCTGGTTGGCGCGGTAGCCGTCGCCCACGAAGACCAGGTCGACCCGGTTGCCGCTGCCGGGCCCCAGTGCATGGCCCGCCGGGGCCCCGGCGTGGGTCAGGCGTGTCACCGGGGCGGGCAGCACCCCGCCGAGGTCTTCCGCGTCGACCCGGGGCAGCTCGGTGCTGCCGCCCTCCAGCCGTCCGCTGGGGTCGGCCTGGTCGTAGAAGACCCGCTCGGTGGCCTGCTGGGCGAGGCCGGGGGTGGCGAGGGCGAGGGCGAGGGATAGCGAGAGGTGCCGAGTGCGTAGGTGCATGAAGAGCCGGGTCCGGTGGCCTCATGGTGCGGGGGTCAGGGGTACCCGCCGCTGGAGCCCGGGTTACCCCAGGGCAGGCCATTCCGGCGCCGAGGCCCGAGAGCCGTCTCTACTCGCGGGAGGCGGCGCGCTCGGCGGCCAGGACGCGCAGCACCGCGGCGCTGACGCGCTCGGGCGTGATGCTCGAGTTGTCCGCGTCCGTCCGGTACGAGCAATAGTCCGGGGAGCTGCTGACGACCTTCTCGCCGCGCCCGTAGAGCTCGATCTCCGCCGCCGAGGTCGGCGCGAAGTAGGTCACCACCGGGACGCCGCGGGCGACCGCGACGTGCAGCGCCAGGCTGTCCGACACCAGCAGCAGGTCGCACAGGGAGACCCGCCCCGCGAAGACCTCGAGGGAGTTCTGCGTGCCCCCGTCCACCACGCGCAGGGCCGGCTCGACAGCGCGGAGGCCGGCGACCAGCGCGGCGTTGCGCTCCTCCTCCGCCAGCCCGCCCAGGGTCAGGAAGGTCACGTGTCCGCGCTCGTGCTGCGCGAGGCTGCGCGCGACCTCGATCGTGCGCGCGACGGGCAGCTCCTTCGTGCGCCAGCGCCCACCCGCCCCGGTGTTCAGGCCGATCACCGGCCCCTTGCCCTTCAGGTCGTGCGCGTCGGCGAAGGCCTGGGCCTGCTCGACGGCCTGCGCCGGAAGGGCCAGCTCGGGGCGGCCCACGCGCACCCCCAGCATCGAGGCGAAGATCTCGGGGTGCGAGCGCTCGTTGGCCACCTTGAGCGCGTCCGCCGCCTGCTTGCCGTGCACCGAGAGCAGCCCCATGTCGAACCAGGGCGCGACATCGGACGTGTACGCACGGGCGCCCTGGTCGTCGAGGTGCGCGCCGGAGAGCTGCGCCGCGTCGAGGGCGCTGGCCAGCCGGCACAGGGGCTCCTCGTCGTCGAGGGAGATGACGCGCTCCCAGCGCGTCCCGGCCAGGCGCCGCGTCAGGGCCTCGACCTCGCCCGGGTCGGCGGGGTCGACCGTCTCGACCCGCGACACCAGGGGATGGTTCTCGACCAGGGCGCGGGCCCCGTGGGCCGTGACCCAGGTCAGCTCGAGGCCGGGGTAGCGCTCGGCCAGCCCCGGGAGGAGCGAGGTCGTACGCAGGACGTCGCCCAGGGCGGCGGTCTTGATCATCAGAACGGAGGTCATCCAGGCCCAAGATCGCCCCAGGGTGCGGGGAGACTCAAGGGTCGGGCCGGATTCGCTCAGCCACCGGCGACCACGAGCACCAGGTCGAGGTGGTCCCCGGGGTGCACCGGATCCTCCGGACCCAGGGCCACTCCCGCGCGGTACACCGCCGGAAGGGGGTTGGGACCGTCGAAGAAGAGCGCCCGCCGCGCCGAGTGGCGGGCGACCAGGACCTCCAGCACCCCGCGCAGGGGGGCAGGCAGGTCGAGCTCGAGGGCCAGGTGCTCACCGGGCGCCGTCCCCAGGGCGGCGGCCAGGAGTCCTCCGACCGCCAGGGTCACCCGCCCGGGGGCCGCGGCCAGCGCGGCCGTCTCGCCGGCGGCCGTCTCGCCGGCGGCCAGCTCGGGCTGGGTCGCGTCGAC
>JAJFFA010000018.1 GCA_021776885.1 Planctomycetota bacterium | reverse complement strand
TCCACGACCCAGGTCTGCAGGCCGGTCAGCGCCGCGGCGACGCCCAGGGCAATGAGCAGCAGGGACGCCACCACCAGCAACGGCTGGAGCAGCCCCCCCAGGGCGACCGAGTTGACGATGGCCTGCACGGCGACCGGTGTCGCCAGAAGCAGGATCCCCGTCATGATCGAGAATGCCAGCAGCGCGAGGACATCGCCGCGCTCCGGCGCGAGCAGAAGCCGAAGGCGCTGGAAGGGAGTCAGCGGCTCTTCCCTCGCCGGAGACGAGACCGCGGCGTCCTGGGGAGTCGATGAGCCGGCGACGAGCCAGGAAACCGGGTCCGTGCCGACCCCCAGCCATGTGCCGAGTTGCGCGCCCGCAACGCGCTCCTCGAGCCGCTCTCCACCCACGAAGAAGCTCGAGGCGCGCACGCTGTTTCGTCGTCCGACCCGCAGCAGAGTCCAACGGGATCCATCCTCGGACACGGTCGCCAGAGGCTGTCCGCGCCGCAGGACGATCAGAGCATCGGCGCTGTCGGCGCGGGCGATGGAGGTGCGCATGCCCAGCAAGTCGTGACCGGCAGAGGCCAGCCACTCCAGCTGCGCTGTCGACGTGCCGAGCCCGGAGTCGGGCGACCCGGGACGCTCCAGGTGTCGCTCGATCGCCGCAGGATCATGGGCCACTCCACACGCCTCGGCCAACTGGCTCAAGACCCTAGCGGGTGCGGACATGGACGATTGGGGCGGGTCTTCGGTCGTGCGGGTCATGCGATCGACTCAATGGTGCCGGCTGTCAACGGCGACGGGAGGCCTTGCGCCCGGACGGCGACGAGCGACGTGCGCCTCGACGGCCGGTGACGAGCTGGATCAGCTCCAGCACACTTCGATGCTGCTCGAGGGGGTGGCGCAGGGGTTGGTCCAGGCTGAGCTGATAGTGGTTGTTGCGACCCTCACGTTCGCGAGCCACGAGGCCCTCCGCTTCGAGGTCCCTGAGGATGTTGTGGACGGCGCGCTCGGTGATACCCACCCGCTCGGCCACCTCGCGAAGACGCAGATCCGGATCCGAGGCAAGGCAGATCAGGACGTGGGCGTGATTGGAGAGGAAGGTCCAATCGCGCGCGCTGGAGCCGTGTTCACTCGGAGCTGACATAGGAACAGTGTTTCATGTATTGCCATTCATGAAATAACGTGGCGTCCCAGAACTTCAAGTGCTTCTCAGGGTTTCTCTCGAGGTTCCGCCGGTCCAGGCGCAGAAGACCTGCGCCGCGCCGAAGAGCTCCTGCGCAACGCCCGGGAGCTGGGCCCCTGCGCGTACCCCGCCGGCCACTGGGGCATCGCGCGCCACATCGAGGGCCACCTCGAGGGCCACGGCGCGATCCTGGCCCTGCTGGGCCGCAACGACGCGGCGGAGCGGCTTCTGGCCGAAGCCTGGGAGCTCTTCGCCGAAGCCCTGGGCGAAGAGCACCCCAGCACCCGCGGCGTCGCCGCGCGCCTCGAGCAGCTGTGCGCGCAGGCGGACCGCAAGGACGACGCGCACGACTGGCGCGGGCTCGCCGGCGGGCGAGGTACCGGTGCGATGAGAGGCGCGCGACTACGCGAAGCGTGCCTCGGCAGCGCGGATGGCGGCCTCGATCCGCAGGCCATCTTCGGCCAGGCGCGCCAGGTCGACCATGGTCTTGCGCTGCTCGTCGCTGAGCTCGCGCGGCTTCGTGTCGATGGCGCACAGGGTGCCCAGGGGCAGGCACTCCTCCGTGGTCAACGGCACGCCGAAGTAGAAGCGCACGTTCGGGTCGCCGGTCACCAGCGGGTTCTCGCGGAAGCGCGGGTCGGTGTGGGCGTCGCGCACCTCGAGCGGACGTGACGGATCGTGGATCGCGTGGGCACAGAAGGCCACCTCGCGCGGGGTCTCGCTGGCGTCGAGGCCGACGCGCGACTTGAACCACTGGCGCTTGGCGTCGATCAGGCTGACCAGTGCGATCGGCGTGCCGCAGACCTTGGAGGCCAACTCGGTCAGGCGGTCGAGCAGCGGCTCCGGGGGCGCGTCGAGCACCGCGTAGGACTCGAGCTTCGCGAGGCGCGAGCCCTCGAGCAGGGTGCTCGGAGCGACCGCGTACGGGCGCTGCGGAGCCGCGGCTCGTTCCTCGAGCCGGGCGCCCTGCAAGTCGCCCAGGACGCGCGCCAGAGACTCGTCTCCCTGGGCTGACTTGGAGAGCACCGTGGCGACCCCGGCCTCGACGAACTCGTGCGGCACGAGCTGCCCTTCGGCGGCCGTGCGCAGGACGATGGCCCGACGCTCCGTCGCCAGCGCGGGGAGTGCGGCGAGCAGCTGCTCACGGGTGAAGGCGGGGTGGATCAGATCAAAGATGAGGAGATCGAACTCTTCCTGTGACGCGCGCGCGAGGCCCACCCGCACGTCACTCTCGCAGGCGACCTCGACCGGCACGCCGCTACGCTTCATCACGCGCTGGGCCGACATCGTGTCGACGTCGTCGTCATCGACCAGGAGCACACGCAACACGTCCTTGAGGGTCTCGGGCATGCTGGCTCATCGACCAGATCACCAGCCATGTTTTGCGCTCTGGTCCGGTTTACCCACAGGTAACTTCCGGCGTCCCCCGGGTGAGGCGCCTCAGGGCAAGTCGATCCAGGTCGTCTCCCAGGCAGCGACGCGTACGTCGCGCTCGAGGCGCGGCGTGGCTACGTCGAGTTCCGCGCGGGTGCCGCCCTGCAGGACGTAGTCGCCGGCGGCGGCATGCAGGGAGAAGTGCCCGGAGTCGTCGAGGGTCGCGTCGAGGCTCGGGAAGGGCCCGTACGTGCGCAGCTGGGCGGGGCCGCCGTCGCCACGGATCAGGCGCAGGTGCAGCGCTTTCGAGGCACCCGCGGCTTCGGGCCAGGAGCCCGTGAGCTCGCCGCTCGCCTCGAGGCGCACGACGACGTGCACCTGGCCCCCGTCGATGTCCACGGGGGGCGTGGCCAGCGGCAGGTAGCGCTGCCCGTGCGTGTCCTTGGCCGCGATACCGAAGCGATAGCGCCCGGGCGCCAGGGCCAGGGGCTCGAGCAGGCCGTCCGCGCTGAACGTCGGGTAGCCCGCCAGGTGCGCTCCATCCTTCGACGACCACACGCCGTCCAGCCCGAAGCTGGCGTAGGCGGGCCAGGGCTCGCTCGCTTCGAGTTCGCGCGGGCCGTCGCTCGGGGGAAGGGAGACGGCCTCGACGAGGTCGAAGCGATCGACCAGGACACGGCTTCCATCGCTGCCGTGGGCCAGGTCCCCCTGCGCGCCGAGCAGCTCGAAGGTCACCTGCGCGAAGGGCGGCTCCTCGACCTCGAGCACGATGCCCGCGCTGCCCGCCTCGTACGGGCCGAAGCGCAGCCGCGCGACGCGCGTCAGCGCCTGCTGGGTCGCGCCGGGCTCGAGCACCAGGTCGTACAGCCCGGGCGGCAGACCGGCGAAGGCGAAGTCCCCCTCGACGAAGTCCTCGCGTGCGGCGATCGTGCGGCGCGCGGCGCTCAGGGTCTCCCCCGTGGGCAGGACATGGATGCGGCAGCCGAGGGGCGCGCCCTCGAGGTCGGTCACGCGGCCGGTGAGGGAGAGCGTGGGGACGAGCTGCAGGCTGAGCTCGCAGCCGTCCGTGTTCGCGTCCGG
>JAJFFA010000170.1 GCA_021776885.1 Planctomycetota bacterium | reverse complement strand
CCTGAACGGGCCAGGCAGCCGAACGGTACCCACCGAATGACTTCGCTTCGCGAAGGATTGGCCTGCAGCCGGCACGGCGCTGCGCGCCGGACGCGCCTCAGCCGGCGCTACCGGCGGCAGACCGCCGGCCTCCACGTGGCGGGAGCGCCCAAGAGAGATACGACCCGGGTGAGAGGCACCGGCAACGGCGATGTGGGACGCTCGGGCGGTCGACGTGTACGCATGGCGCTGACGCGCGGGTCACCACGTGCGCTGAAACCAACACGACTACGAGCTGCCGCGCGAAACGTAGTCGTCCAACGGCCTTGACCGTCCTTGGCCCTCCTTCCAGCCGCCCGCACCGTCCTGACCCGGCCGAGCGCAGCTCGGCCCCGGCGCGCAGCGCCGTTCGGGGGAAGCGAGGCGCAGCCGAGCCTTTCCCCCAGCGGCGCAGCCGCGCGTTAAGCGGCAGTCAAAGGTCACTCCCTCGCGCAACCTCCGCTCACGCCATCTCGAGCCGGCCGCGGGCGAAGCCCGCCCCGGCGAGGAGTGCGCCGATCGGTTCGGAGCACGGAAACCGCTTCGGTCTCCCCCCCTCCCCTCTGCCCCCCCCACCCCTCTGCCTCCTACTCGCCGAGGCTCGCGAGCGCCGCGCTCACGGCGCGGTCGCGCAACGTGCGCAGGTCCAGCCCCAGCGCCTCCGCTGCCCGGACCAGGTCGTCGTGCTCGGGCGCGACGTCCCGTGGACCCAGGGGGCTACGGCCCGGGTAGCTCGGGCGCTCGCGCAGCTTGACGCGGATCGTCTGCCCCTGGACCTCGACCTCGAGGCTGCGGCGGCCGCACTCCGCGCGCTCGTGGAGCGACCAGCGCAGGCCGAAGCTCGAGGTGTGCTCGAAGACCTCGGCCTCGATGTCCCCGCGCGCAGCCGGGCGGCACAGCGCCGAGAGCAGGGCCCCGGGACGGTCCTTCTTCATCGAGAGGGGACTGCTCCAGACCTCGAGCGCCCCCGCCCGGCGCAGGCGCGCGATCGCGTAGCCGATCTCCTCGGCGCTCATGTCGTCCAGGTTCACGTCGAGCTGCCAGACCGTGGCCCGGCCCGCGCCCGCTCGTGCGGGCTCGCCCTGCTCCTCGCCGCGCTCACCGAGCTGCACACGCAGCATGTTCGGGGGGCCGTGCTGCGGATCGCGATGGCCCGCGCCGTAGCCCAGAGCCCGGGCGCGGAACGGGCCAGGGGAGCCGAACTCGAGGGTCAGCTCGGCCAGTAGCGCCGCCCCCGTCGGAGTCAGACGCTCCCCGGGCCCGCCGCCCAGGGCCAGGGCGCGACCGCGCAGGAGCTGGGCCGTCGCCGGCGCCGGAACGGGCATCTCGCCGTGGGCACAGCGCACGGTTCCCTCCCCCGCCAGCGGCACGCTGGACAGGACCTCGTCGACGCCGAGTCGCTCGAGGGCGTAGCACGCGCCGACCACGTCGACCAGGGTGTCGACCGCGCCGACCTCGTGGAAGTGGATCTGCTCGACCGTCGTCCCGTGGACCTCGGCCTCGGCCTCGGCGATGCGGCGCAGGACGCGGACGGCCCGGGCCCCGACCTCGCGACCCAGGTCGGCGGCCTCGATCAAGCGCGTGAGCTCGGCCAGCCCGCGGTGCGGCGCGCTGTTCGACTCGGGCGTCTGCACATCGAGCAGGGTGCCCGACAGGTTTCCGCGCCACGCGCGGCGGACCTCGAGGCGCGCCTCACCCGGCACCAGACGCGCGGCGATCTCGCGCAGGGCCTCCAGGGAGAAGCGCGGATCGTCCAGGTCCAGCAGGGCGGCGAGGAACATGTCCCCCGCCAGGCCTCCGAAGGGTTCGACGAAGAGCACGGCCATCGCGTCAGTCTCCGGCCGGCGCCCGCGCGGGGCAAGCCCCGGACCCCGCCCGCGCCAGGGCGGCCACCTCGACCGGCCCTGCACCCGCCGCCCGCAGCACCCGCGCGGCCTCGTCCGCGGTGGCCCCGGAGGTCACGACGTCGTCGATCAACCAGATCCGTCGACCCGCGAGGGCGGGCACCAGGGCCGGGTCCGCCGAGAGCGCCCCACGCACGTTGCGGCGCCGATCCGGAGCGCTCGCCGCCCCCTGCACCTCCGTGGCCCGGTTGCGGTAGAGCGCGGGGACCACGCGCGGCGGAGTGGTCGCGACCGCCGCCGCGCCCGGGGCGAGGGCGGCACGCACGGCCCGGGCCAGGAGCAGGGCCTGGTCGTAGCCGCGCTCGAGGCGCCGGGTCGAGTGCAGCGGCACGGGGACGAGCCAGGCCTCCGGCGCCACCCCGCCGGCCCCCTCAAGGGCGCGGGCCAGGCACCAGCCGAGGGGCTGGGCCAGGTCGCGTCGGCGTCCGTGCTTGAAGGCCAGGACCCAGTCCGCCACGGCACCGCGGTAGTCGGCGAGGGCGACCAGGCGCGTGAAACGCGGCGGCCTCTGGCGGCAAGTCGCGCAGGGATAGCCGTGGGGCAAGCCCCGGGGCAGGGCACGGGCACAACGCCCGCAGCGGGCACCGACGGGAAGCGCGGGCAGGCTGTGCTCGGCGCAGGCCAAGCCGTCCTCTGCGCCGCGGCCGCACAGGCGGCAGGTCGGGGGCCAGAGCGCGTCACAAAGGGCGTCGCACCAGGCGCGCCCGAGGGTCTCGAGGTCCATCGCAGGACGGACCCGGGCGGAGCCGCGCCGGTTGCGGAGAAAGCCGCGTTGCGCAGCTGAGCGCTTATTCCAGGCCTAGGAGTCTGCGCCACGGATCGCCAGCCGGGGGTCTATCCTCGGTTTCGCGTCGGCTTGGAGTCAGTTGGACCGAAGTCGACCCGGATTCTCGCCTCGAAGTCGAGACGGAGCCCCGGTGAGCTCCTCGACAGCTCCCAGCAAGAGCTGGGCGACCTCTGGACCCTTCATGCGACCCACTCCATTCTTGATGCCAAGCGCTTCATGTTGAGCGCCAGGCACACGAGATCCCATTCGCCGCGCACTTGCTTCAGTCCTCTCATCGAGAAGGACCGGAAGCCCAAGACTGATTTGATCCAGCCGAAGGCCGGCTCCACGATCGCTTTGCGCTTCTTGTAGATCTTGCGACTGCGTTCTGTCGCTCGCCGACGGTGCATTCGCTTGGTTGCAGGGCCTGCACTCGGAGAAGGCTCTGAGCTGCGTTCACCGCGCCCCAGAGCGACGTGAGCTTCCACTCCCATGTCTTCGAGCTCTTGCAGGTTGGCTTCCGACTTGTACCCAGCGTCTGCCAGCACCTTCGTGGGGTTTCGTCGTGTGTTCTTCATCGCCGCCTTCGTCAGCGGGATCAGCTCCGTAGTGTCTGCAGCGCACTGCGTGACGCCCGTCGCCACGATGATCTGCTTCTTGCCGTCGACTGCGATCTGCCCGTTGTAGCCCTGCACGAAGCCCTTCTGCGGAGATCCCATGATGCGGCTCTCGGGGTCCGTGAAGTTCCGCTGCTTGTTGTCCGGAGGCACGCCATCAGGCCGCCGCGGCCTACCGCGCCCCGTTTGGCGCTGCTTCTCTCCGTGTCCAGACTCCTCGTCTTCCTTGGACTGCTCCTCTTCAAGAGCCTTGATCGCAGCGCGGATCTTCTCCTTCCGGCCCTTCCGGGTCTGAAGCTCCTGCGGCAACTCGTCACCCCGAAAATCCGGACCGAACTCCTCGTCCTCGGCCTCATCGATGCCCTGGGCGATGCCGATGATCTTCTTGATCTCCTCCTCGAGCCGGCGCTCCTCGCCCTTCATCCGCCCATAGCTCATCGCCTTGCGCTTGCTGGCGTTCGCCTTGAGCTTCGTCCCGTCGATCGCCAGGGTGCCCATCTTCACCAGCCCCGCGTTCATCGCCACCCGTACGATCTGTACGAACAGCGCCTGGAAGTGGCTGATGTGCTCCTGACGGAAGCGCGCAATCGTCCGATGGCTCGGGCTGTTCCCCGCAGCCAGGTATCGCAATGCCACCAGGTCTTCGATCCCCGCCGCGATCTTCCGAGACGAGAAGATCCCCCGGCTGTACGCGAAGATCAGCACCTTCAGCATCATCCGAGGGTGGTACGCCAACTGTCCCCGGCCGTCCTCCCGCTCACCAAACTTCTTCAGGAACGGACTCAGGTCCAGCTCGTCCACCGTCTCCGATACGAAACGAGCCAGGTGCCCTTCCGGTAACCAGTCGCTCACCGAGGGCGGGAAGAGAAGCGCCTGCTCTGGCTCATACGGCTCGAATGTCTGGCCCATGGGCCATTTGTATTTGCCGGACCCATCAGAGTCCAGCATCCCTATCCGTGGCGCAGACTCCTAGGCGCCCTCTTCGGCTTCCGCCAGGGCCTCGATGCCCGGCAGGGGCTCGCGCACCACCGCCCGGCGCGGACTTCGCGTCGGCGGCAAGCCGGCCCGCTCGCGCAGGCGCCGCGTGTAGTCCTCGACCGTGTCGTCGTCCCGCGGGTCGATATCGAAGAGCTCGCCGACCTCGCGCGCCAGGACCGGGTCGCCCTCGAGGTTGGGGGGGTTGTCGAGGAAGTACTCGCGCACGTAGCGACGGAAGGCGAGCAGCGACCAGAACCAGCCGGTCAACAAGAGCGCCACCGCGGTGACGACGATCAGCCCGACCCACACCATCGAGAGCGGGCGCGCGCCCTCGACCATGGAGACGCCGCCGTAGCGGCTGAAGAGCTGCAACCCGAAGCCTCCCAGGAGGAAGGTGAAGCCGAGGGTCGTCTGCACCCGGTTGTAGATGTACTCGCGCACCGACCGCAGCCGACCCTGGCTACGGGACAGGTAGCGATCCACCAGCCGGCGCGGGTGCTCGAACAAGATCGCATTGGCGATCAGGAAGCAACCGACGATCGAAGAGACCAGGCCCAGGGCAGCCCAGTCGGGGGTCCGCAGGAGGCCTTCGGCGGCCAGAGTATCCATGACGAGGAGCATCGCAGGGGAAGCTAGAGTCTGTAGAAGGTTGGATCAAGAGCGGTGCGACAGGGTTTCAGGCCCTAGAATGCCGCGCTCGCGTCAGCGGAGTAGGGGTCCGAGGATCCCCACTTGAGGCAGAGGTGCGTGGGCGCTCCCCTCCCACGGCCTGTTCACGAAAAAGTCCAAGCGACCCCAACATGCCCTGCCCGGCGCCCCGCGGCGGGGCCCATCCCGATTCCCATGAGCCCCCACGACGACCCCGCCGCCGGCGG
>JAJFFA010000169.1 GCA_021776885.1 Planctomycetota bacterium | reverse complement strand
AGTTGTAGATCTCGCCGTTGCACAGGACGCAGACGTCGCCGCTCTCGTTGAAGATCGGCTGGTGGCCCCCGGCCAGGTCGATGATCGACAGGCGCCGGAAGGCCAGGGCGAAGGGGCCGTGGAACTCGAGCCCCTCGTCGTCGGGTCCGCGGTGCTCGAGGGAGCGCGCCATGCGGGCCAGCTGGGCACGCTGCGCGTCGTCCGCGCGGCCGCGCGGGTCCGAGAGGACGAAGCCGGTGAAGCCGCACAAGCCGCCCTCAGGCTTCCCCGACGACGAGCGGCGTGCGCCGGAAGGTGCGCGTGGGCCGGTGCCGACGCCCGAAGCCGGGCTTGTCGAGGGCCACCAGACGCCCGCCGATGCCGCGTCCACGGCCGCCGGCGTGCAGCGGCGAGTCCATCTCGGCGCGGGCGATGCGCCCGAAGATCAGGACGATCGCGACGTAGTGGTAGATCAGGTCGAAGTGCGCTCGGTTCAGGAAGGTGCTGCCGATCACGAACGAGAACAGCGTGGCCTCGAACATCGTGCAGTACGACAGGATCCAGCTCGCGTTGTACGTGCGTTTGGCACGTCGACGCACGGACCAGATGTCGAGGAACGACAGGAACAGCAGCGACAGGTAGAGCAGGGCCGCCGGCACGCCGCCCTCGGCGGTGATCTGCACGTAGCTGTTGTGCGCCACGCGCGTGCCCCCCTTGCCGGCGATCTGGTCGGGTGAGGGGTTGGGCTCGTGGGACAGGTAGTTCTGCTGGAAGCGGTCCAGACCGACGCCGAAGATCGGGTAGTGCTCGATCATGCGCCCGCCGACGCGCCAGGCCGCGATCCGTCCCTGGGCCGAGCCGTCGCTCTCGTACTCGCCGATGGTCTGGATGCGCTCGACGTAGGACTTGGGCGCCAGGAGCACCCCCAGGATGGCCACGAAGACGCCGATCGCGATCCCCGCGATGCGGTTGCGCGAGCGCCAGACGAGCACACCGATGCACATCACCAGGGACAGGAAGGCTCCGCGCGAGTGGGTCAGCATGACCGTGATGATGGTCAGCGGAACCATGAACAAGAGCGGACGGCGGATGTCCTCGTTCTTCTCGGAGGTGTACAGGTGCAGCAACAAGGGCACGGCCATGACCATGGCCAGGGCGAAGTCGTTGTTGTCCTTCAGCATGCCTCCCGGGCCCTCGATGATCTTCAGCCGGCCCAGGGAGACCACCCCGGCGATCCCGCTCTTCACCCCGAAGAAGGCAAAGCTCATGGCGATCACCCAGACCAGGATGCGCAGCTGGTTGCGCGAGCGCACCACGGAGGTCGTGAAGAGCGCGACGCCGACGATCTTGCAGAACTCGAAGTAGGCCGCCCAGTCGAGCTTGCCCGGCCCCTTGCCCAGGGCCAGGCCCACCCCCAGGTGCACGGCCAGCAGGATCATCAGGATCATGCGCAGCTCGAGGATCATCGGCTTGCGGTCGCGCGAGCCGATCCAGCCGGCGAAGGTCACCAGCGCCACGTAGTACGACCAGCGCTCGAAGCGCGCGAAGCCCCAGGCCAGGTCCTGCAGGCGCATGTACGCCAGGAGCGAGAAGACGAGCAGCCCCACCAGGGGCTTCCGAAAGCAAATCGGAAGCGACCCCAGGACGAAGCAGGCGACGAAGAGATCGCGGACGCTCATCCCACTCGTCCGCCTTACCGGAAGCCCGCTCGGAAGTCCTCGATGGAGTCCAGGACCTGGTCGGAGAGCAGGTGCGGGTTGGTCTTCCAGGCCCAGGTGACGTAGCCGATCAGGCCCACGAAGAGCAGTGTGCTGGAGCCCACGACCACCTGAGCGAACAGGGTCCGCGCGCGCTGCCCACGGGTGGCGATGGCGTTCAGGGTGCCCAGGACGGGCACCACCATCACACGCCCGATGTCACTCGGCGAGCGGAAGCAGTTCTTGTGGTACTCGACCACGATGGCCAGGCCCAGCCCCATGGAGAGGCCCAGGAAGATCGAGATCAGGACGATCAGGATCGGGTTGGGCTCGGTCGGCCGGGTCGGCAGGTTGACCTCGGAGAGCACGTCGAAGGGGTTGCCCCCCGGGCCCTTGACCCACTCCACGGCGCGCTGCGCGTTGTGGTAGTTGCGGTCGACGTCCATCAGCGTGGTGTTGATGGTGGAGAGGCGCGCCTGGAGCTCGTCGATCTGGCCGTAGACGTCGTTCAGCTCGCGGCTCTCCTGCATCTGAGCCGCGAGGCGCTCGGACATCGCGTCGCTGCGCCGGTGCAGGGACTCGAGGTCGCCCTCGAGCTTCTCGATCTCCTCCTCGAGCCGGATGCGCTTCTGGTTGGGCTCGAAGCTGGTGACGTCGAGGATGGCCTGCTCGCTGCCCTCGAGGTACTGGATCTCCTCCTGCAGCGCCGCGATCTTGTCCTCGATCTGGCGGTACTTGGGGTGCGCCGGGAGCAGCTTCTGAGCCGTGATCGACTGGCGCAGGTCGATGATCTGCTGCTCGCGCTCGCGGATCTTGGTCGCGTTGGTGACCCCGTCCTGGGAGGTGCGCGGGACGGTCTCCTCCATGCGCGTGAACTCCTCGCGCTTCTGCAGGATGTCGGCCTCGGCCTCCTCGATCTGGGCCTCGAACTCGGACAGTCGCTCGCGGTTGGTGGCCAGCTCCTCGAAGATCGGGTCGCCGGCCGAGCCGAAGCCCGAGCGCGCCTTGGGCGGCGCGATGTCGTACTGCTTGCGCAGTCCCGTCATCTCGTCGTTGATGTCCTCGCGCTCCTGTTCGAGCTGCCGGCGCGCCTCCTTCAGGGAGTCGAAGGACTTGAGCTCGGCGCTCTTGCCGCGCTCGAGCACCTCGCCCTGCCACTTCGAGCTGAGCGCCTCCAGGAACTCGCGCGCCCGGGCCGGGTCGGCGTGGGCGAACTCGATGCTGACCACCTGCTGCCCCGCGTCGCGCGGCATGGGCGGGATCGTGACGTCGATGTCGTCCTGCAGGCTGTCGATGAACTCGACCCGCTGGGGCCGATCCAGCTCCAGGTACTCGGGCCACTGCAGGTCCTCGAGCACCGTGTTGATGCGGAACGGCGAGAGGATGTGGTGCTCGGCGACCTGGGCCTCGAGGGCGTTGTTCGAGGCCACGGCGGGCGTATCCGCGCCCTGGGCCGCGTTGCGCACCAGGACGCGCGTCTTCGAGACGTACTTCTTGGGCACGATCACCGCGAAGGCGGACCCGAGGGAGATCAGGATCGCAGCCGGCACGAGGATCCAGGCGGCCCTGCGGCGCAGGACGCCGAGGAACTCCTCGACCTGACTGGTGCCTTCGACTTCGACGGCCATGGCTAGAAGATTCCCCCACCGAGTCCGACGCCGAGCCCGCCGCCGCCCCCGCGACCGCGTCGGCCGCGACCGCCGCGTCCGCCGCCCCCGGTGATGGCCTGACCCAGGCTGCGCAGCACCTGGTTGACCGGGAACAGGAGGCCCTCGAGGAAGTAGCCCACCTGCGCCAGGAGCGTCGGCGGGACCAGGATGATGTCGCGCTCGCGCACGTGTACGTTGAAGGTCGAATCGCCGGTCAGGACCATGTCACCCACGTTGAAGGTCAAGACGATCGGATCGACCGGATCCGGGCGCACCAGGCGCACGCGCCCCAGGTTGGCGCTGTTCTTGTCGGGCCCGGCGCTCATCACCGCCTCGAACAGGGTCAGGTCACCCTCGAAGCGCTGGGAGCCCTCGTTGTTGACCTCGCCGTAGATGAAGTACTGCTTGCCCGCCGCCGTGATCACGGCCTTGATGTCGGTCTCCGCGTAGTAGGACGAGTACTTCTCGGTCAGGAAGGCCTCGAGCTCGGAGCGCGTGTAGCCGGCCACGTGCACGGCCCCGATCAGGGGCGCCAGGATCGTGCCGTCGATGGAGACCTTGGCGCTGGCCCGCACCTCGGTCGGGTGCAGGGTGTCCTCGAAGTTGACGCTGTCCGCGATGGAGACGTAGTTCTCCTCCTCGGCGTTGCCCACGTAGGAGTTGCCGAAGCCGTCTCGGTTCAAGTACTGCAAGAGACGCTTGTCGGGCGCCGTGTTGCAGGAGGCGAGAAACCCGGCGACGACGAGGGTGAAGAGCGCCAGGCGGGCGCGGGGACCGGTTCCGGGGAGGGGCATGTGGGGGTCTGAGGGCCGTCCGCAGGGGGCGGACTCCCCATACATCGGCAGGTCGTCGAGTTGGGTTGACGGCTCAGGGGAACGCCCGCCCACGGGGTGCCGCGCTCGGCTCCTACCCGGTGGGACGGCCCCCGTACTGGGCCTCGTAGTAGTCACGGTAGGCTCCGGATCGCACCCGCCGCAACCACTCCTCCTGGGAGCCGTACCAGGCGATGGTCGCCGGGAGGGCCTGCTCGAAGGTATAGCGCGGGGTCCAGCCGAGCTCGCGCTCGATCTTGCCCGCGTCGATGGCGTAGCGGCGGTCGTGTCCGGGGCGGTCTTTCACGTACTCGATCAACCCCTCGTCCTTGCCCAGGTGACGCAGGATCTGGTGCACGATCTCGAGGTTCGGGTATTCGTTGTGGCCGCCGATGTTGTAGACCTCGCCCGGCGTCCCGCGCTCCAGCACGGCCAGGATGGCCTCGCAGTGGTCGCGCACGAAGAGCCAGTCGCGGATCTGCTGCCCGTCCCCGTAGACGGGCAGGGACTTGTCCTCCCGCGCGTTGGCGATCATCAGCGGGATCAGCTTTTCGGGGAACTGCCAGGGGCCGTAGTTGTTCGAGCAGCGCGTGATCAGGGCCGGGAAGCCGTGGGTCTTGAAGGCCGCCCGCACCAGCATGTCGCTGGCCGCCTTGCTGGCGGAGTAGGGCGAGTTCGGCGCCAGGGGTGTCTCCTCGGTGAAGAAGCCCGTGGCCCCCAGGCTGCCGTAGACCTCGTCGGTCGAGACGTGCACGAAGGACTCCGTCTCGGCCCCGCGGGCGGCGTCGAGCAGAATCTGGGTGCCGATCACGTTGGCCTGCACGAAGGGCAGCCCCGAGGCGATCGAGCGGTCGACGTGGCTCTCCGCGGCGAAGTGCACCACCGAGACCGCCGCGCCGTCGCGACCGGCGACCTCGAAAGCACGCGCCACGTCGGCCGCCGAGGTCACGTCGCCGTGGACGAACTCGTAGCCGGCATGGCCCTCGATCGACGTCAGGTTCTCCAGGTTGCCGGCGTAGGTCAGGGCATCCAGGTTCGTCACGCGCCAGTCGGGTCGGTCTTCGACCAGCATGTGGATGAAGTTCGAGCCGATGAAGCCAGCGCCGCCGGTGACCAGCAGGGATCGAGTCATGAGTCTTCGCTTCCGAGAAACGTCCTGAGGGCGTCCTCCCAGGACGCCAGGGGTGCCCCGCGCAGGTGCGCGAGCTTCGAGCAGTCGAGCACGCTGTAGGCCGGCCGATGGGCCGGCCGCGGGAACTCGGCCGTGGTGCAGGGATCGACCTGGACCTCGCCCTGACCTGAGAGTTCGAGGGTCGAGCGCGCGAAGTCGTACCAGGAGCACTGCCCCTCGCAGGCCGCGTGGTAGACCCCCGCCTCGCCGCTGAGCAGGACGTCCCAGAGGGCCGGGGCCAGCTCCAGGGTCGAGGTCGGAGCGCCGATCTGATCGGAGACGACGCGCAGGGAGTCGCGCTCCCGGGCCAGCTGCTGCATGGTCCCGGGGAAGTGCCGCCCGCGCGGCCCGTAGAGCCACTGGGTGCGCACGATGCGGGTCCCGCCCGGGTGAGCCTCGAGGGCGGCGCTCTCCCCCGCCAGCTTGGTGCGACCGTAGGCGGAGAGGGGCCGCGGGGGGTCGTCCTCCCGGTAGGGTCGCGTGCCCTCGCCGTCGAACACGAAGTCGGTGCTGACCAGCACCAGGGGAATCGACTCCCGCGCGCACAGGCGGGCCAGGACAGCGCAGGCGTCGGCGTTGACGCGCAGGGCCAGGGGCTCCTCCTCCTCCGCCTTGTCGACCGCGGTGTAGGCCGCGGTGTGGATCACGCCCTGGAAGGGTCCTCGCTCGCTGAAGAGGCGCTCGACCGCGTCCTCGTCCGCCAGGTCCGTGCCGACGGCGTCGACTCCGGGGGCCTCGCGCAGGTCGGTGCCGAGGGCGGTGACGCCGTCGGGAACGGTCAGGAGCACCTGGCTGCCGAGCATGCCCGCTCCGCCGGTGACCAGGACGCTGCCGGGCTCGAGATTCCCGGGCTCGATATTCATCGTGGTGTGCGCTGAAGGAAGGGGCTGGAAGCCCGGGCGCGGCGCCCGAGCGAGCGCAAGACCTTACACGACGGGGCCGCCTCAGTCGCCGTCGCGGACCGCGCGGCGGGCCTCGAAGCCGCTGCCCGCGGCGGCGGCGTGCTGGGGCGGCAGCTCGAGGCCCGCGAGGCCCGGCTGCAGCTCCTGGGCCCCACCCTCGACCAACCCCTGCCCGAGGCCGACCCAGAAGGCGTCCGCCCGCCCGCTCGCCGCACTCAGCTCCGCGGCGCAGAGCCGCACGTCATGGGGGATCCCGCGGGCGATCAGGCGCCCGGCGTAGACCCCGCGGCCACGCCACCAGGCGGGCTTCAGGCCGGCCGGCACGAGCTCGCCCAGGGAGCGCGAGTGGGCCAGGTCCCCCGCCGTCTGGGCGCTCAGGGGGTAGGCGAAGTCGATGCAGAGCCCCTCGACCAGGGCCTCGGTGAAGGGGCCGGGCTGCGCGAGCAGCGGCGCCAGGCGCTTGACCATGGCCTCCCGCGGCAGGCGCCGCAGGCGAGCGCCGACACCGCGCGCGATCGGGGCGCGGGCCTCGGCCGGGAAGGGCGCGAAGAGGGCGTCGAACCAGGCCCGGTCCGCCTCGGGGTCGGGCTTCGATGAGAGGAAGTGCGCCCAGGCCACGTGGTGCCCCACGCCGACCCAGGCCTCCGAGCGATCGAGG
>JAJFFA010000168.1 GCA_021776885.1 Planctomycetota bacterium | reverse complement strand
CGCGCCCCGCATGCGCGCCCTGCTGCGGTCCGAGATGGAGCGCCTCGACGACCCCTACCGGCTGTGGAATCAGGAGTGAGGCGCGCCGACCTCAGCGGCCACTCAACGCTTGCTCGGGGCGCCGAGGTAGCGCGCCGCGGTGAAGTAGGCTCCGTGCTCCTCCCCGCTCCCGCGCCGCAGGGTCGTGAGCAGCTCGGTGGGTCCCGCGGGCAGGTCGAGCACGAAGCGCGCCCGCGTGGCCTGGGGTTCGATGGGCAGGGTCAGCTCGCTGCCCGCAACCGAGACCGACGCCTGCACGACGTCCATCGCACGCTCGAGCTGCAGGGGCCAGCGCGAGAGCAGCAGCTCGTACTCCCCGGCGCGTTGCACGTCGACCGCCCAGGGGCCGTTGCCGACGTACCCGTTGCGCACATGGTTCTGGTGCCAGGGCGTGCCCCGGTCCTCGGTGTGCCAGTCGTGGGACATCAGTGAAGCCGGGTTCTCCACGCCGCCCAGGTGGATGCGCACGGTCTCTCCCAGGGGCTGCGAGAGGGAAGCCCACCAGGCCTCGTAGCGTGCACGCAGGGCCGTGACCCGCGCGGGGTGCTCCTGCGCCAGGTCGCGCGTCTGCCCCGGGTCCTCGAGCACGTCGTAGAGCTCGCGCCCGTCGACGAGCCTGAAGCGCTCGGTCATGACCGCCGACTGCCGCCACTTGCGCGGCACCTCGACACGCTGGGAGTGGACGAACAGGGTGCGTCCCGCGGGCGCGGGCGCCTCCCCGCGCAGGGCCACGGCGAGGGAGACGCCGTCCAGGTGCCGCGCACCACTGCGCTTCAGCCCGCACAGCTGGGCCAGGGTCGGCAGCACGTCGATGTGGGCGCTGAGAGCGTCGATGTCGCGCCCGCCCCCGAGCCCGCCAAGCCCACCGGCGGGCCAGTGGGCGAAGAACGGCACCCGGTGCCCGCCCTCGTAGGGGGAGCCCTTGTGCCCGCGCATGCCCGCGTTGAAACCCTCCCAGGTGCCCTCCTCGCCTTCGCGGCGGGCGTGCCCCGCGGCCGTGCCGTTGTCCGTCAGGAAGACGATCAAGGTGTCGTCGGCGAGCCCCGTCTGCTCGAGCCGCGCGCGCAGGCGCCCGATGTTCTCGTCGATGTTCGCGATCATCCCGTAGAACTGGGCCAGGGTCGGCGGCACCCCCGCTTCCAGGTAGGGCCGCACGTACGACTCGTCCACCAGGTACGGCCCGTGGGGTGCGTTGGTGGACAGGTAGGCGAAGAACGGGCGCTCGTCCTGCGCTTCGATGAACGCGAGGGCCTCCCGGAACCACACGTCCGTGCAGTAGCCGTCGAAGGAGCGCCACTCCCCGTCCACGTCGTAGGTGTCGTCGAAGTAGTCGTTGCCCCAGTGGTCAGGCCCCTGCCCGACGCCTCCGCCGTGGTGCCAGACGGCGCGCTCGAAGCCCTGGTCCTGGGGTCGCAGGGGGGCATTGTCCCCCAGGTGCCACTTGCCGAACAGGCCGGTGCGGTAGCCGCCGGCGGCGAAGACCTCGGCCAGGGTCTCCTCACCCGGATCCATCAGCGAGCGCCCCATGATCGTGTGCCACACGCCCGTGCGCGTCGAGTAGCGCCCGCTCAGCAGCGCGCTGCGCGAGGGCGAGCAGGTCGGATCGACGTGGAAGTTCGTCAGGCGCACGGACTCCGCGTGCAGGCGATCCAGGTGCGGCGTGGAGAGCATCCGGTTGCCGTGGGCGCCGACGTCGCCGTAGCCCTGGTCGTCGGTCACGATCAGGATCACGTTGGGCGCCACGGGACGGCCCGCGGGCCGAGCGAGGGCTGCGCGCCCGTGGACGCAGAGCGCGAGGAGCGGGAGCAGGGTGAGGGCGGGCAGCCGGACGGTGTGCATCGCCAGACTCTACCCCCGCCCGCCCCGGAGGGTGCCCGGGCTGCGGCGGCGCCGGTCCGCGGATCAGTCCGAGAGCAGGGTCGAGACCTGGCCCGGGCTCAGGAAGCCAGCCAGGGTCTTCCTCTGCTCCTCGCGGTCCTTCGCCTTCAGCTCCTCGAGGGAGTCGTCCTGCGCTCCGTGCTCCCAGAGCCAGATGTACTCCGCCTCGCGCTCGAGCCCTTCGAGCAGCAGCGTGCGCAGGCGGTCCGCCTGGGCCGGGGCCAGGTCGAGCTGCCGCTCGAGCTGAGCCATGCTCAGGTCCAGGCCCGAACGCCGCGCGTCGAGGGCACGGCGCTGCTTGACGGCCTCGAGCGCACGCACCTCGACCAGGGCCTCCTCGACGTACGCGCGGAACTCGAGCAGCTCGGCGTAGGTCGCCGCAGGCCCCTTCTGCGCACCCTCGCCCGCGTCCGTAGCCGCGGGCCCTCCCGCCCCAGGCCGGCCGGGTTCGAACGCCTCTTCGAGCGCCACGTCACGCGTCGCGCCGGGCGGCGCGAGGGGCAGGGAACCGGCCTGCGCGTCACTCGAGCCACCCGACTCGCCCGGCAAGGCGCCGAGCCCCGCGCCGAGGTCGACGGCCAGGGGCTGGGTCGAGGCGCTCGAGGGCGCAGACGAACGCAGCCCCGCCGCGGTGCCGAGGGCGCCGAGGGCGAGGACGAGGACGAGGGACTTTCTGGATCCGAGCATGGCGGTCGGGCGCCGCGCCCTACGGCGACGGCGCCCGCGTAGAAGGCCTACTTGTCGCCCGCGCTGCGACGCGCGCGGGACTCCAGCTCACGCAGGACCTGCTGCATGCGCTGCTTGCCCTGCTCCGGGGTGATCTCGCCCGCCTTCACGGCCGCCTCGATCTCACGCTTCACGTCGTCGACCCTCTCCGTGTGCTTGGCGCGCGCCTCGAGGCCCCTGCGCAGGGCCTCGATCTTGGCCTTGCCCTCGGCCGGGG
>JAJFFA010000167.1 GCA_021776885.1 Planctomycetota bacterium | reverse complement strand
ACGACGACCAGGCCGGTGGCGACGAGGGCTGCGCAGAGGACGAGCTTGGCTTGGGTGCTCACGACGAGGGCTCCGAGGGCGGGGACGAAGGGGCTCGCGGCCGCGGACGCGGGCGCGGCTGCGATGGGCAGAGGGGCAGGGGGGAGCTCGGCGAAGGCGATCAGCGCTCGGGTCCACGAGGCGCGGCCGTGGCGCGTGTCGAGGGTGCTACGCAGCCGCTCGAGCCCGCGTGCCAGGCGGGTCTTGACCGTCGCGACCGGGACGCCGAGTTGCTTCGCGATCTCGGTCGGTGTGCGCTCTTCGAAGTAGCGCAGGAGCAGCGTCGAGCGGTAGGGCTCGCCGAGGGCACCGACGGCATCGACGACCTCGCGGTGCAGCGACAGGCGCTCGACCAGGTCCAGGGTCGAGGCCGTGCGCTCGGCACGGGCCGCGCGCTCCTCGCGCTCGCCGCGCCGTTGATCCCGGCGCCGGCCCTGCTGGACCAGGTTGCGCAGCACGGTTGCCAGCCAACCGCGCAGGGAGCGCTCCGTGTCCGGACGCTGCTGCAGCGCGACCAGGCAGGTCTCCTGGGCCAGATCGTCGGCCAGGTCCGGGTCGCGCACCAGACGCCGGGCCAGATCGCGGACCCAGCGGGTCTGGTCCAGGATGGCGCGCACGTCGGCGGATACGGGGGGCGGAGTCATGGCTCGTTGAGAGGCATGCCGCGCGCCCCGCCGGGGATTCGCGAAAGTCTCCGATTTCAAGCCTACCCCGCCCCGGCCCGCGCCTGGCGCCCCCGTGGAGCCGCAGGGCGCCCCAGCCCCCCAGGGTCAGCGCTGGGCGTGCTGGGTCAGGACGTGGGACACGCAGGCCGTGACCCGCTTGCCCATGGGGATGTGCAGGAACTCGTTCGGGCCGTGGGCGTTGGAGCCGGGGCCGAGCACGCCGGTGATCATGAACTGCGACTCCGGGAAGCGCTCACCGAGCATCGACATGAACGGGATCGTCCCCCCCTCGCCCATGCACACCGCCTCGCGCTGATAGAAGGCCTGGGAGGCGCTCTGGATCGCGGACTCGAGCCAGGGGGCGAGCTCGGGGGAGTTCCAGCCCGCCGCCGCGTCGGCGTCCTCGAACTTCACGCGGGCGCCGTAGGGCGGGTCGGCCTCGAGCACGCGGCCCAGGGCGGCGACCGCTGTGGGCGCGTCGCAGGTGGGCGGCAGCCGCAGGGAGAGCTTCAAGGTCGTGTGCGGGCGCATCACGTTGCCGGCGTCCGCGATGGAGGGCAGACCCTCGGCCCCGGTGATGGCCAGGGCGGCGCGCCAGGTGCGGGCCAGGATCAGCTCGGTGGTGTCCGTCTGCACGGGCTGGGTGCCCGCGTGGAAGGGGAACTTGGTCCAGATCGTGTCGCCCAAGATGGCGGCGGCGCGACGCGCCTCCTCGACGCGCACGCTCGGGATCTCGACCTGCAGCTCGGGCACGCGCAGGCTGCCATCGCTCTCGTCCTCGATGCGCCCCAGGAGCTGGCGCGCCACGCGGAAGCTGGACGCGACGACGCCGCTGGCGTCGCCCGAGTGGACACCCTCCGAGAGCAGCGAGACCTCGAGCCGCCCCACCAGGTTCCCGCGCAGGGAGGTGGTCAGCCAGAGCTGCTCGTAGTTGCCGCAGCCCGAGTCGAGACAGATCACCAGCTCCGGGCTGCCGATGCGCGGGCTGAGCAGGTCGATGTACGCGGGCAGGTCGTAGCTGCCGCTCTCCTCGCAGGCCTCGATCAAGACGACGCAGCGCGCGTGGGGCAGCCCCTGACGCTGGAGCGCCTCGATTGCGGTCAGCGAAGCGAAGGCCGCGTAGCCATCGTCCGCGCCCCCCCGTCCGTAGAGCTTGTCGCCCTTCAGGACGGGCTTCCAGGGCCCCAGGTCCGGCGCCCAGCCGGTCATCTCGGGTTGCTTGTCGAGGTGGCCGTAGAGCAGCACCGTGCCCTCCCCACCGCGGGCCGGAATGTCGGCGAAGATCACCGGCGTGCGACCCTCGATGCGCACCACCTCGAGCTGCATGCCCTCGATCTCACGCTTCGACATCCAGCCGTGGATCAAGTCGACGGCACGCTGCATGTGCCCGTGCTCCGCCCAGTCGGGGTCGAAGTGCGGCGACTTGTTCGGGATGGCGATGTATTCGACCAGGGACGGAACGATGGTCTCGTCCCAGACGCCACTGACGAAATCGAGCGTCTCGGTGCTGGTGCTGGTGTCCATGCCACCTTGTATATCCGGCGGCGAGGACGGCGGCCAGCCACAGGGCCGCGGGGCACTGGCGCAGCCCGCTTCTCAGGCGCGGATGCGCGAGCAGAGCTCGAGGAAGGCCTGCACTTCGGCCTCCAGGCTGTCCGGGTCGACGCCTCCGCGCACCCGCGACTCGAGCCGGTCCGCCTGACGCGTCAGGGCCGGGAAGCCATAGCTGCCGGCGCTGCCCTTCAGCTGGTGAGCCAGGAGCCCCAGGCAGTCCAGGTCGCCCTCGACCAGGGCCGCCTCGATGCGGTCGGAGTCGCGCTCGAGGTCCTGCACGAAGAGCCCGATCAGCTCGGCCATGTCGTCGTCGTCCGCATACTCGCTATAGAGCAGCTCCTGGGCGCCCTCGTCCGGCGCGGGCACGTCGCTGGCGGGCGCGGCCTGCGGCTCGGGGGCGGCGGTCTCGATCCGCTGCGCGGGCCTGGCGGAATCGGTTCCGGCCGACCCGGGGGGCGGCAGGACCGGCGGACCGACGCGCTCCAGCGCGAAGCGTTGCAGGGTCGTCGTCAGCTCGGCGGGATCGATGGGCTTGGTCAGGAACTCGTCGCAGCCGGCCTGCAGGCAGCGCTCGCGGTTCTCGGGCAGGGCGTAGGCCGTCAGCGCCAGGATCGGGCGCGTGTAGCCCTCCGCTCGCAGCTTGCGCGTGGCGTCGTTCCCGTCCATGACCGGCATGTTGACGTCCATCAGGATCAGGTCGTAGGGACGGCCCTCCGTCATGGACTCGAGCCCCGCGCGCACGGCCAGCTCCCCGTTCTCGACGATGTCGACGTCGGCTCCAGCCTGGGCCAAGAGATGGCGCATCAGGCGCTGGTTGTCCTCGCCATCCTCCGCCACGAGCACGCGGCGACCGACCAGCCGATCGTCCTTGGGGCGCGGGCGCGGAGCGTCGCTCCAGGCGGCCTCCACGCGCGGGACGGGGGCAGCACCCTCCTCGCCCTCCTGCTCGAGCTCGGCCAGGCCGGCCTCGATCGTGAAGACCACCGTCGTCCCCTTGCCGATCACCGAGTCCACGTGGAAGCGGCCGCCGAGCTGCTCGACCACGCAGCTCGCGATCGAGAGCCCCGGGGTGGCGATCTGGTCCGCCCGGTTCTCCATGCGCTCGCCCTCCTCGGGCGGCGTGAAGATGTAGTCGATCCGGTCGCGATTCATGCCGCGCCCGGTGTCCGCGATGGTGAACTGCACGAAGTTCGAGCGACCGCTCCCCGCACGCTCGACCTTGACGCAGACGCGACCACTATCGGTCGAGGTCAGTGCATGCTCGACGAGGTTCTTGAGCAGGCGCCGCAGGCGCGGGTGGTCCGTGGTCAGCTCCTCGGGCACGCCGGGCTCGACATCGA
>JAJFFA010000166.1 GCA_021776885.1 Planctomycetota bacterium | reverse complement strand
TGGGCTTCGGCAGCAACGTGGCCGCCCTGGCGCGCATGCTGCAGATCGTCGACGAGGCCTCGAAGATCGACGAGGTCGTGCCCGAGTTCGAGGTCATCCCGCTCGAGTACGCCTCGGCGGAGGAGATCGCCAGCACCATCGAGGAGCTGCTCGACGCCAGCCGGCGCGCCACCCAGGGCGCCCGCGCGCAGCAGCCCGCCCAGGGCGTCACCGGCCAGATCCAGCGCGGTCAGCAGGAGTCCAAGATCCTGGTCGACCAGCGCTCGAACTCGCTGCTCGTCATGGCCATGCCCGAGGACATGCCCAACATCAAGGAGCTGGTGGCGCGCCTGGACGTGGACGTGGTCGAACGCGAGCGCTCGTACCACATCTACAGCCTGCGCAACGTCAGCGCCGAGGGCATGGCCGAGACCCTGAACGAGTTCCTGCAGGACGCCAGCCGCCTGGAGCAGAACCGCGGTGCCCAGGCCCAGGGGGGCGGCGCCGCCCAGGGCGGAGGGGCGCGCAACAACAGCGGCAACGAGTTCGTCGTGGTCCCGGACCCCGAGACCAACTCGCTCCTGATCGCCGCCAGCCGCACGCGCTACCAGGAGCTCCTGTCCCTCGTCCAGCGCCTCGACCAGCGCCAGGACCAGGTGCTGATCGAGACCGCCCTGATCGAGCTCTCGGGCTCGGACTTCTTCGACATCGGTGTCGAGCTGGGCTTCGCGGACCTGCCGGCCCTGACCGAGCTGGGCGGCTTCGGCGTGACCAGCTTCGGCCTCTCGACCCTGGCCGACCTGCAGGACGCCGACGGCAACCCGGGCCAGGACGGCATCCCGGACACGCGCGTCCCCAACCAGGTGGACGGGGTCAGCGCGGGCATCATCGACGGGGACAACTTCAGCATCCCGGGCCTGGTGCAGTTCATCCAGACGCGGCGCAACTCCAACGTGCTGAACGTGCCCTCGGTGCTGGTCAACAACAACGGCAGCGCGACGGTGACGTCGATCAACGAGCAGCCCACGACGACGGTCACCCTGGGCGGTGGCGTCGGCGGCACCGGCACCCAGGAGAACTTCAACGACTTCGTCGAGGCCGGCATCACGATGCAGATCTCGCCCTCGATCAGCGCCTCGAACTACCTGCGCCTGTCGATCTCCCTCGAGGTCTCGAACTTCATCGGCGCGGTCTCGGGCTCGATCCCCCCGCCGCGCACCACGCGCACGATCCAGACCCAGGTCAACGTGCCCTCGGGCGACACGATGGTCATCGGCGGCATCATCATCGACAACCGCACGGACACGCGGCGTCAGGTGCCCTTCTTCGGCGACATCCCGCTACTTGGCGCCCTCTTCCGGCGTCACTCGGACTCCCTGGACCGCACCGCTCTGTACTTCTTCGTGACCCCGCACATCCTGCAGGACGACGACTTCGCCGACCTGGCCGAGGTCAGCTACCGCAAGAAGCTGGAGGCCGCCGACACCATCGGCGCCGACCGCATCCGCGTCATCGATCCGGCCTTCGGGACCGAGGAAGACATCCTCGAGGGCTTCGAGGTACCGCTCTACACCAGCCCCGAGCGCGGCGAGGTGCCGCAGCAATCGGTCGGCCTGGACCCGCTGAAGGTCAACGCGTTGCTCGAGGACGCGCGCAAAGAGAAGGAGTAGGGCGAGCCATGGCCAGCATCGGTGACATGCTCGTCGACGCGGGCCTCCCGCGTGAGCAACTGGAAGAGTGCCGCAGGACCGCGGCCCAGAGCGGCGAGTCCCTGGACCGGGTGCTGCTCGACAAGGACTTCCTCGAGGAGGCCACGGTGCTGCAGATCTATGCCAAGCACCTGGGCTTCGAGTTCCGCAAGAGCCTCGAAGGCACCCGCGTCCCGGACCACTTCGTCAACGCCATCCCGGTTCACTTCGCGCGCAACTACAACCTGGTGGCACTCGACGTGACCCAGGACGGCGTGTTGAAAATCGCCACCTGCGCGCCCCTCGACCCGAACCCGATGGACGACCTCTCGGCCCTCCTGGGGCACGAGGTCGACGCGGTCCTGGCGCCCAAGCTCGAGATCACCAGCCTGATCGCGCGCGCCTACCGGCACAAGGCGGACGGTGTCGACGAGGCCCTGACCGCCGTCGCCGAGGACGGCGACATCGGCTCCCTGGCGGCCGAGATCGACGACACCGAGGACGTCCTCGATGTGTCGAACAAGGCGCCGATCATCAAGCTGGTCAACACGATCCTGTTCCAGGCCTTGAAGATGCGCGCCTCCGATGTGCACTTCCAGTGCTACGCGGACCGCCTGCAGGTGCGCTTCCGGATTGACGGCATCCTGTACGACATGGACCCGATCCCGCGCCGGGTGCAGGACGCGATCATCAGCCGCGTGAAGGTCATGGGCAAGATGGACATCGCCGAGCGGCGTCTGCCGCAGGACGGTCGCGCGACGATCCGCCTGGGGGACGGCGAGGTCGACGTGCGTATCAGCTCCGTGCCCACCACCCACGGGGAGCGCATCGTCATGCGTCTCCTCGACAAGACCTCCAAGCTCTACCGCATCCACGAGATCGGCCTGTCGGAGCGGAACCAGAAGACCCTGCTCGAGTACTGCCAGTACAACCACGGCATCATCCTGGTCACCGGCCCCACGGGCTCGGGCAAGACCACGACGCTCTACGGATCCATGTCCGAGATCGACACCACGCAGAAGAACGTGCTGACGATCGAGGATCCGGTCGAGTACGCCCTGGCCGGCGTCAGCCAGGTGCAGGTGAACACCAAGAAGGGACTGACCTTCGCTTCGGGCCTGCGCTCGTTCCTGCGTCAGGACCCGGACGTGATGATGGTCGGCGAGATCCGCGACCTGGAGACGGCCGAGGTCGCCATCCGCGCCGCCCTCACCGGGCACCTGGTGTTCTCCACCGTGCACACCAACGACGCTCCCTCCACCATCACGCGGATGGTCGACCAAGGCGTCGAGCCCTACCTGGTGGCCAGCTCCCTGATCCTGATCATCGCCCAGCGCCTGATCCGGACGATCTGCCCGGAGTGCAAGACCTCGGTGCCGATCAGCGAGGAGTGGGAGGCCAAGCTCAAGAAGGTCGGCATCAGCCCCAAGGACATGGGCGGGCAGGCCTGGATGGGCCGTGGCTGCGACGAGTGCTTCCACTCGGGCTACTCCGGCCGGACCGCGATCTACGAGTTCCTGCCCGTCGACGAGGTCCTGCGCACCCAGATCATGGAGGGCTCGACCGCCACGCAGATGAAGCGCTCCGCCCTGGACCGCGGCATGATCACCCTGCGCGAGGATGGTCGCGAGAAGGTCTTGAGCGGGAGCTCCACCCCCGACGAGGTGCTGCGCGTGACCCAGATGGACATGGACTAGCCCGGATTCTTCATGAGCCTGCATCGCAACAGCACCCAAGATCGCCCGTGGACGCACTCTGCGTCCGAACCCGTCGCGGGCTAGGGCAGTCCGGCCATGCCGATCTACGAGTACAAGGCCTTCGCTGCCGGCGGCGGCACCAAGACGGGCATCGTCAACGCGGACACCGAGCGCGACGCGCGGCAGAAGCTGCGCCGCGATAGCCTGCTCGTCAGCCAGCTGACCGAGCTGCGGGGCGGCAAGCGCCAGCGCGGCAAGAACGTCAAGGGCGGCCCGGGTCGCGAGTCGTTCTTCCAGCGCCTGGCCCGCCAGCGAGCGTCCCAGGCCGGGCCGGGGCCGCGCGAGATGGAGATCGTCGCCGGCCTGACGCGCCAGCTGGCCACCCTGCTGGGGTCGGGCATTGCCCTGGCCGAGGCCCTGACCGCGATCATCGACCAGGCCGAGCAGCGCAAGACGGAGACCATGTTCCGTCAGATCCGCGAGCGGATCCAGCAGGGCTCGAGCCTGGCCGAGGCCCTCGGCGAGCACCCGGGTTACTTCAACGATCTGTACGTCAACATGGTCAGCGCCGGCCAGGCGGCGGGCAACCTCGACACGGTCCTGTCACGCATCGCCGACTACCTCCAGGCCCAGCGCGCCCTGCGGCGCAAGATCACGGGCGCCCTGATGTATCCGGTCATGATGATCTCGATCGGCATGATCGTGGTCGGGATCCTGATGGCCAAGGTGGTGCCCGAGATCACCGCCATGCTGATCGACCAGGGCAAGGAGCTGCCGCCCTCGACCAACGTGCTGATCAACATCAGTGCGGTCTTCAAGGACTACTGGTGGTTGGGCGCGCTGATCGCGGCGGGCGTCTCCGCCATCTTCGAGCGCATCTACCGCGCCGGCGGCAAGGGCCGACTGGTGATCGACAGGAACCTGCTCAAGGTCCCGGTCCTGGGCGAGCTCCTGCGCAAGGCCGCCGTGGGACGCTTCACGCGCACCCTCTCCACCCTGCTGCAGAGCGGCGTGCCCGTGATCCAGGCCCTCGAGATCACCCGCAACGTCGTCGGCAACCGCGTGGTGGCGGACGCCACGAACCACATCAAGGAGCGCGTGATCGAGGGCACCGACATCGCGACGCCCCTCAAGCAGAGCGGCGCCTTCCCCTCGGTCGTCGGCTACATGGTCTCGGTCGGCGAGCAGTCGGGCGAGCTCGAACAGATGCTCGACCGCGTCGCCTCGGCCTATGACGAGGAGATCAACGTCGTCACCGAGCGCCTGACGGCACTGCTCGAGCCGATCATGATCGTCGTGCTGGCCGCGGTGGTGGGCTACATCGTGTTCGCGATCGTCCAGCCGATCCTCGAGATCGGGCAGCTGTAGAGCGAGCCGTGGGGGGGCCCGGGCGGGGCGGGGGGGGGGGGGGGGGGGGGGGGGGGGAGAGGGGGGG
>JAJFFA010000165.1 GCA_021776885.1 Planctomycetota bacterium | reverse complement strand
TTTGGTTGGCGCGCGGCATCCAGGGTGTGCCAGCTGTGATTTTGGTCGGTATAAGTATGAGCAAGCAAAGTAGTGAGTGAACCGGGGGGATATGGATCTTGGACGATGCGTTCTTTGATGGATTTGTGTTGCAGCACGTCGATGTCGGTGCAGGCAAGCTGCGTCTGCGCCATTCCGGCGGTACAGGAAAGCCACCACTTCTACTCTTGCACGGTAACCCACAAACCCACGCCATGTGGCATTTGACAGCGCCAGCTTTGGCGGAGCGGTTTCATGTGATCTGTCCGGACTTGCGCGGTTATGGCGGCTCCTTCAAGCCGGCAGCAACGCAATCCCATGCGCCCTACTCCAAACAAGAGATGGCAGGAGATATGGCTCGGATGATGACGCATTTCGGTTATGATCTATTCGATGTTGCCGGACATGACCGTGGCGGGCGCGTGGCGCACAGGTAGGCTATGGACCATAGAGCGCGCATCAAGCGACTTGCTGTCCTGGACATTGTTCCAACCCTTGCGCATTTCGAGCGGACGGATATGGCGTTCGCGATGGGGTATTATCATTGGTTCTGGTTCGCGCAACCACATCCGTTCCCTGAAAACATTATCAGCGCGGCGCCGGATGATTGGTTTTGCGCTCATACCTCTCGCGAACCCAAGCCACCGGATTTTTTTAAACCTCGTGCGCTCGCCGATTACTTGGATTGGGTACGGAAACCTGAGACGATTGTCGGCATGTGTGAAGACTATCGAGCAGCGGCAACAATCGACCTGAAACGGGATCGAGAGAGCCGCGATACTGGCGACAAAATCGCATGCCCACTGCTTGTCCTATGGGGAGCCGATGCCAAGATCGAAGCTTGGTATGATGCCTTGTCGATATGGCAGGAGTTTGCGATCGAACCCGTTATGGGTCACACAGTTCCCGGCGGGCATTACCTGCCGGAAGAAGCGCCGGAAGCGGTTGTGCATGCGCTTATGGATTTCTTCGATTGATGCCTTCGCCCAATCTCGCTTCCGCTGTTGGCCCAGCCAGTGTGGAGGTGCGTCACATGTTTGATGTACCCGCGATCATTGTCGGGACATGTCTAAAAACGATCGCGAAGCGACCGAAAGAATTTCGCCACATCGGCGGCCAAGACTTCCGGCTGTTCAAGTGCCGCGAAATGGCCGCCCGTCTCCATGATCGTCCACTGCCTGATATCGGTATAGACTTTCTCAGCGATCGATCGTGGCGGCCGACGGATCTCCTTGGGAAACGCTGCGTAACCGGTCGGCACGTCGACGGTCTTACCGTCCGGAATTGGCCAGGGGCCATGCATCCGATCATAGTACGGCCAGAACGACGAACCGATCGCGCCCGTAAACCAATACAAGGATATGTTGGCAAGCATTTGATCGCGGTTGATCACGGTTTCAAAATCGCCGTCGTGATCCGTCCAACTATGGAATTTTTCTGAAATCCAAGCAGCAAGACCGGCCGGAGAATCCGTCAATCCATAGGCAAGCGTTTGCGGCCGCGTGCCCTGGATGTGAACGTAGCCCATTTCTTCATTCGCCCACGTTGCAATCTCATCCGCGTAGGCCTGCTCTGCAGGTGTTGCGTTGGCTGGCTTGCTCGAGTCAGGCTTCACCGACAGCATATTCAAGTGGATGCCGGAAAGTTTGTCGGGATGGCGCACGCCGAGGGCCGAACATGCAAATGCCCCCCAGTCGCCGCCTTGTGCTGCGAACGTCTTGTAACCCAGAACATTGGTCATCAGGTCGGCAAAGCAATCGGCAATTTGAGCAACGCCAAAACGCTTTTGGTTTGGTGTGAAAGACAATCCGAAGCCGGGCAAAGATGGCGCGACCACGGTGAATGCGTCAGCTGCATCACCACCGAAACTCTCGGGATCCGTCAACCGCGGGATGAGTTCGGTGAATTCGAATACAGAGCCCGGCCAGCCATGCATGAGCAAGAGCGGTTTTGGGTCGGGGCCCTTGCCTGCCACATGCAGATAGTGCAGTCCGATTTCGTGAAGATCGACTTTGAATTGCGGGAACGTGTTGAGGAGCTGTTCCTGCGCGCGCCAGTTAAATTTGGTGTGCCAGTAGTCTACCAACGCCCGCATGTAGGCGAGGTCAGAACCGTAGGCCCATGGCCCATCCGGGGCCTGATCGGGAAACCGCGTTCGTTCGAGGCGTGCCTTAAGATCGGCAATCTGGGCCTCGGAAATCTGCAACGTGAATGGTTCAGGAGTTGGGGCCATGTGGGCTCCAGGATTTGTGGACGTTACCGGTGGCGTTCTTGAATCACATTATTGCAACCGCACAGAACCGCAATTGCGCAATGCCGTTGAATGAAGATCCATTTAGACCGCTACCGCCCACCGGCAACATCCAAAAGCGTTCCGGTCACATATGTAGACTCATCATCGAGAAGCCAAAGAATGGCCGCGGCCACTTCCGACGCTTTACCTGCCCTGCCCAACGGGGTGCTGGCGCCAAGTTCCTTAGCTCGATCCGGGTGCCCTCCACTGGCATGCATCTCCGTGTCAATAAGACCAGGGCGCACTGCATTCACGCGAATCTGACGCGGTCCCAGTTCCTTCGCCAATCCGATCGTTAGCGTATCCAGGGCACCCTTAGAGGCGGCATAGTCAATGAATTCATTCGGCGAACCTAGGCGCGCCGCCGCCGAAGAAACATTTACGATGACACCACCGGGTTTTAGTCGCTTTGCAGCCTCACGCGCACAGATGAATGCCCCCAAGATATTGACGTCGAACATCCGCTTCATGCGCTCGACCGACATCTCGGTGAGAGGCATAGAGAGGCCAAGAATTCCAGCGTTGTTGACCAGTCCATGAAGGGTTCCATATGTCTCCGTCATGCGGTCGAACATGGCGAGTACGTCAGCCTCGCTCGATACATCTGCGCGCAGGCTGAGGGCGCGGCCTCCGACCGATTCGACATTGGCGACGGTATCGTCGGCAGCCGCCGCATCACCGGCAAAGTTCACGCCGACGGTCCAGCCCTTCTTGCCAGCTAGGATGGCTAGTTCTCGCCCGATTCCTCGGCTGCCACCGGTAATCAAAATCGTCTTTCCGGTCATCAGTTCTTGCTAATCCAA
>JAJFFA010000164.1 GCA_021776885.1 Planctomycetota bacterium | reverse complement strand
GCAGGTAATCGGCAAGCTGCGCGGCCCACTGGCTGTCATCTGCAGCGAGTGCGTCCTTGGCGGCCTCGAGTAGCCTGTCCGCCCCTCCGGCCAGCTTGACGACTCGCCCTGCCTCGGACTTCGGCGACAGCCGAAACAAGTTCGTCGGGTTGCCGTCGAACCAGCCGAGGTACCCGCTGAACACACTGCGCACGCCCCATTCGGGATGTCCGTAGAAGGGCTGGAGGTACTCCCTTTTGGCGAGATGGTCGGGGAGCTGCACGTACTCGACCAACTCGTCGGGCGTCAGGCCCTTGTTCATTCCTTCGACCGTCTTGTCGTGAATGAACAGCACGGCATCCCGGTAGTCCTTCAGGACCTGCGCGACTTCGCTCGCCCCGAGCACCGGATCGGTATGGCCGCCGACCAGCGCAGCGGCTCGGTGCTCTGCTAGCTGGCCGAGGCTCTCGGCCCACAGGCGCACGCTGCGACTCGGAGTGCCGCGAATCGCGTAGAGGTTCGGAAACGACCGGTAGAAGTTGTCTCCGGCAAACAGCACCTTGCCAGCCGGATACCAGACGAACAGCTGATCGTTCGTCTCGCCCGGTGACGACACGAGTTCGAGCTCGATGCCCGCCACCTTGATCGTCTGCCGATCGCCTTTCAGGAAGTGTGTCGGCTGGGTCTCGTCGTCCGAGGCGAACGCGCTGGCGCCTCGTTTCGGATAGCGAACCGGCGCGATTCCGTTGTTGACCCTATCGTCTGGCGGCAGCAGGAATCCGGCCTGTCGCGCACCTCGGACGTTCTGAAAGCTCACTCCTGCGGCGACCAACGGTCGTGCTTCGCTGCCGAAGTTTTCATGTGCCCAGATCTGCGGACGTTCGTCGCCGAGAAACGCCGTCGTTCCGCCTGTGTGATCGCCGTGGGCATGTGTGAAGATGATCGCCTTCACCGGCTTGTCGCTGTGCTTCCGAAATTCCGCCGCGATGCGCTGCGCGTCACCGAGCATCATGCCGGTGTCGATGATGACGACACCGTCGTCGCCGACGATCATCGAAACATTCGAGACGCTGAAGCCGACGGCCGTGAAGGCATCGTCCGCGACCTGTACGAGCTGCTCCTCGAAGTGTCGTGCTTGGTCGGTCAGCCTTTGAGTCGCGGTGTCGTCCTGGGCGACGAGGGGGGCCGCCAGTAGCAAGAACACCATGCAAACGTATCTCCGTGCCATCTCGAGTTCCTTGGTCGAGGTGTGGGTCGTCCCACTCCGTTGTCCTGAGAGCTACCCTGCGCAGGCCCGCAACGCACCGAAATACGCCGCCCAGCTCTGGTGATCGCGGCCGGCGGCAGCAGCAAAGTGGCTCTCATTGTCCAAGGCACCACTGCGGATGCCCTCGTAGATGCCAGCGATCACGCTGCCCATGAACTCGCCGAGCTCGGCAACTCGCTCCTGGCGATACTCCGCGACGGACAGCGCGCGGTACTTCAGGTCAGTGCCGAACGCTTCGTTCAGGTAGCCGGCCAGCTGCTGCTGGGTGATCAGCGCGCCGTGCAGGTTGTAGACCTGGCCATCGTGCTTTGATTCGGTCAGCATTCGCGCGTACGCGTACGCCAGCTCCGGACGTGTCGTGTAGCCGCATCTTCCGTTGTCCGCGCAGTTCGCAATCTCGCCGCGCTGCACGTACGTCTCGACGTACTCGACGTCGGGCTCGATGTAGATGCCGTTGCGACCGATGGCCCACTGGAGGCCGCTCTGGCGAACGTGTTCCTCCGTCGTTCGGTTGCTCTGAACGATCGGGGAGAACGCGGTGTCCTCCTCGGCACCCTGAATGCTCGTGTAAACGATCTTTCGCACCCCAGCCTTCCTTGCGGCTTCGATCACGTTGCGGTGCTGCTCGATGCGCTTCTCCGGCGCGTCCATACCGGACACGATCAGCAGAGCCTCGGTTCCTTGGAGCGAGCTCTCCAGGTCCTTCGGCGAGTCGTAGTCGCCCGGCCGAACTTCGACACCTAGCGACTTCGCCTTGCCGGGTGTTCGGGCCAGGCCGACGACACGGTCCTTGCCGACGACCTCGGTCGTGGCCTTGACGATCTCCGCGCCGAGCTGGCCACCGGCTGCCGTGACTGCGATTCTCAAGATGGCGACCTCAACTGTCCGGTGGACTCGCCGGGGTAGCACTCATCAGCTTCGTCTTGGGTGCCTGGCTCGTTTCGGGGGTCCCTTGGCTAGGGAGGCCGTGGTGAAACTCATTTCGCCCAGGAACGGCACTTCGAATCTCGTGGCGACACGCGAGAGCCTCGCCGAATCCACCGATTCGCCTGCGTTCTCGCGCGCCACCAAGAGCCTCGAATCACCATTCCTGAACGAAAGCAGTTTCACCACGGCCTCCTAGGGACGCAGCCTACTGGCTATGCCGGCCGTGAGCACCCCTCTTCGAGGTGGAGCTGTCGAGTACGAGGGCATCATGGGCGACCTCTTCGATCACGTGCTGGCCGTGATCCCGGAGTTCGGCCTGCGCGTCTACCAGCGCCCGGGCGGCCCCGACCTGAACGCTCTGGCGGCGGCCCTCGCTGCGCAGGGCGCCCCGCAGTAGCGACGCACGCGCTGCCCCTGGCATCTTGGCTCCCATGCGCTCCACCCTCCTGCCTCTCCTGCCTCTCCTGGCCCTCCTGGCCCTCCTGGCCCTCCTCGCCCTACTGCCCCCGGCCTGCGCCACCCTCGAGCCGACCCCAGACGCCGACCTCTGCTTCACGAACGCGCGCGTCTACACCCTGAGCTGGGACGAGCCCGCCCTCGACGGCACCCCCGCCCCCAACGCGCCGT
>JAJFFA010000163.1 GCA_021776885.1 Planctomycetota bacterium | reverse complement strand
TGGGCCTGGACGAGCTGGGGGTGATCGGTCTCGACTACACCAGCGTCAACCGAGAGTCGGGCTTCGGCATCGAGCTGGGCGCGTACGTCGCCGGCACGGAGCAGGACGACGAGGACCAGGGCAGCGGCGCGGGCGGCCTGGGCTCCGATCTCGACCTGAGCATGGCCGAGTTCAGCGTCGGCGGGCGCTGGGTCGGGCGCGCCCACGATCCGCTGGGCGTGCACCCCTTCATCGGCGGCGGGCTCACGGTGATCTCGCTCTCCGTCGACGATCGCTCCCTGCCCCGCGACCGAGAGGTCGTCGACGAAGACGGCCTGGGCTTCTACTTCCAGGGCGGCCTGCGCTTCGACGTCTCGCACCACTTCAACTTCGGCCTGCAGTACCGCAAGGTCACGCAGACCGACATCGACGGCTTCGACGGCGACTACGACCAGTTCGGAATGTTCGTCGGCGCCTCGTTCTGAACGCGCCCCGCTGGCAAGTCAGGATCCCCCTAGCCCCAGCTCGGCGGCGTGGGGCTTCAGGGCATCGATCACGAACTGAATGTGTTCGGTCAGGTCGACTCCCAGGAGCTCCGCGCCCGCCGTCACCTCGCTGCGCTCGACCTTGGCGGCGAAGTGCTTGTCCTTGAGCTTCTTCTTCACGCTCTTCGGCGCCAGGGTCGTCACGCCCCCCGGCCGCACCAGGCAGCACGCGCCGATGAAGCCCGTCAGCTCGTCGCAGGCCAGCAGAGCCTTGTCCAGGGTCGTGTCGTAGGACACCCCCCACTTCGTGTAGTGGGCCGAAACGGCGTGGGCCACCTCGTCCTCACCCCGCTCCGCGAGCCAGGCCACGATGCGCTGCGGGTGCTCCTCCGGCCACTTCTCGTAGTCGGCGTCGTGCAGCATGCCGGCGATGCCCCAGCGCTCCTCGTCCGCTGCGCCCGCGCCGTAGCGCTGGGCGGCGGCGCGCATCACCAGCTCGACCGCCCGGGCGTGACCGCGCAGGGAGTCGGTCTCGGTCCACTCACACAGCTGGGCCCAGGCCTCGTCGCGGGTCAAGCTCATCGCCCACCTCCCTGCGCCAGCGCGTGGACCGGGGTCAGCCAGCCGTGTCGGTCGGGCAGGCGCCCCTGCAGGATGCCGAAGAACTCCTCCTGGAAGCGCCGGGTGACCGGACCCGGCGCGCTCGCCCCCACCGCGCGGCCGTCCACCGAACGCACGGGCGTGATCTCGGCTGCGGTCCCGGTCAGGAAGATCTCGTCGGCGATGTAGAGGGCCTCGCGCGCGATGCGCTCCTCACGCACCTGCACACCGAGGTCCGCGGCGAGCTGGATGGCGTAGCCGCGGGTGATCCCGGGCAGGATCGAGTCCCCGACAGGGGGCGTGTACAGCACCCCGTCCTGCAGCAGGAAGATGTTCTCGCCGCTGCACTCGCACACGTACCCTGCGACGTCGAGCACGATGCCCTCCGCACAGCCGTTGCGCCTGGCCTCGAGCAGCACCATCTGCGAGTTCACGTAGTTGCCGCTGGTCTTGGCCATGGCCGGGTGCGTGTCGGGCGCCATGCGCCGCCAGGAGCTGACGCAGGTGTCGATACCCTGCTCCAGGGCCTCCTCGCCGTGCAGCGTGCTCCAGGGCATGGTGGCTATGGCCAGCTCGACGGGACAGGTCGTCGGCAGGACGCCCAGCTCCGCGTAGCCGCGGAAGGCCAGGGGGCGGATGTAGCAGGCGCAGAGCTCGTTGGCGCTGATCGTCTCGACGATCGCCTGCGCCACCTCCTCCTCGCTCCAGCGCAGGGGCATCTCGACGATGTGCGCGGACTGGAACAGGCGCCGCACGTGGGCCTGGAGGCCCAGCACGGCCGGGCCCGTGGGGGTCTCGTAGGCTCGGATGCCCTCGAAGACGCCGGAGCCGTAGTGGGCGACGTGGGACAGGACGTGGATCTTGGCTTCGTGCCAGGGGACGAGCTCGCCGCTCATCCAGATGTACTGGGACTCCTGCATGATGGGGGCCTAGAATAAGGCCTCCATGAGCAAGAACATCCATGAAGCTCCGCACGGCATGAACCTGGTCGTGGAGTCATCAACGGGCAAGGTCTACGTCGGACGCTTCGACGAGACCAACGGCTTCGAGGTGCTGATGCGCGACTGCGACGTGTTCGAGCCCGGTTCGGCCGAATCGGCGGACGCGGAGCACTGGGTGCGCGAGACCGCCACCTACGGGGTCGACGTCAAGCACCGCACCCTGACCTTCCCCAGCGCCGAGGTGACCCGCTGGCGGGCCCTGGGCGACATCGAGAAGCTCGATATCTAGCAGCCAGTCCCCGGAGCTGCGACCCAAAGTGCCATGAGCCGGCGCGGCGCCGCCCTGACCCTGCTGGCTGTCCTGAGCGTGACCGCGGCCCTGGCCCTGGTGCCGCGGCGGGTGGCGGGGACCACTCTGCGCATCCCCGGCCGCGAGGGCTGGTTCGCCGAGGACGCGGACAGCTTCTATCACATGCGCCGTCTGGCGCGGCTCCTGGAAGAGGGCGCGCCCGTCGCCGAGACGGACCCCTTCCTCAACTTCCCGGAGGGGGCGCGCGTCCCCTGGCCGCCCTACTACACGCTCTTCCTCGGCGCAGCCCTGGGTCCCTTCGCCCCCGACACCGGGGTCGACCCAGCCTCGCAGTCCGAGGCCTGGCGCGACTTCCTCGAGCGCGGCGTCGCCAGCACACCCCTGTACCTGGGCGTCCTGACCTCCCTGGTCGTCGCCCTCGGGGCCTGGGTCCTGGCTGGCCCTCTGGCCGCGCTCTTCGCGGGGGTCTACCACGCCCTGTGCCTGGGCTCGGTCGCCTACAGCCGCCTGGGAAACGGCGACCACCACGCCTGGGTCGCGCTCCTGATGGCGCTCCTGTTCCTGTTCGTCTCCGCCGCTCTGGCGCCGGGTCGACTGGGCAGCGCGCGCCGCGCCACGCTCTACGGCGTCGCCGCCGGCGCCACGGCGGGGCTCCTGGTCGGCTCGTGGGTCGCGTCGCTCCTGTACGTGCTCGAGATCCAGGCGCTGCTCGGCCTCTACCTGTTCGTCGACGCCCGCCGCGCCGAGCCACGGCGCGACCCCGGCCTGGCGCCCTTCGGACTGGCCTTCCACCTGACCACCCTCGCCACCCTCCTGCCGGCCGTCCTCACCAGCCCCTGGAAGGCCGAGTTCCCCTGGATGGTGGTCAACCTGTCGTGGTTCCACCCGGTCCAGCTGCTGCTCGGGGCCGCAGTCTTCCTGCCGCTCCTGGGCCAGCGCAGCGAGGCGGCGCACCGCCGCTACCCCTGGGTCGTTGCCGCCGCCGTGGCCCTCGGCAGCCTGCTCGTGCTGCTGATCGACGCCGGCCCCGGGCGCGGGGTACGCGAGGGCTTCGCCTGGGTCAGCCGCGCCGACGAGTTCATGTCGGGCATCGAGGAATCGCGCCCCTTGATCGGGCCGGGCGCCCAGCCCGGGGAGCTCGCGCGACTCCTCGGCCACGGCGTGTGGCTCTTCCCCCTGGCCTGGCTCTTCGCCCTCGTGCGCGCCCTGCGCGGACGCCTGGCGCTCCTGCCCTTCGTCGTCTGTGCCCTGCCCCTCGCCCTGCAGGCCGCGACCCAGGCGCGCTTCGCCAACTCCTTCGCGGTGCCCCACGCCCTGCTGCTGGGCCTCGGAGCGGGCGCGCTGCTGGGGCTCGTGCTCGAGCGCTCGAAACGCGCGCTCGCCGGGCGCCCGCCCGCCCTGCGCAACGCCCTGGCCCTGGCCGCCGGCCCCGTGGCCCTGGCCAGCGCGTTCCTGCTGCAAGCCCCCACCAGCCTGCCCGTGTTCAGGGAGGCCCTGGCCAAGGAGTCCCCCCGCGGCGGGCCGCGCCAGCGCCGTGCCCGGGGCAACCGCGCCGTGCTCGAGTGGCTGCGCGACGCGGACAGCCAGCCGACCGAGAGCAGTGTCCTGGCCAACTGGAGTCGCGGCCACGCGATCGAGTGGATCGCGGGCCGGCCGACGGTGGCCACGAACTTCGGCTCCTACGTCGGTCGCGACAGCTACGCGGACCCGGGGCGCTTCTTCCTGTCCGAGGACGACGCCGAGGCCGAGGCCCTGCTCGAGCGCCGACGCGCGCGCTATGTGCTGATCGGCAGCCAGTGGCCCGTCGCAGTCTCCGACATGATCCGCGCCGCCTGTCCCGAGCGCGACGCGCGCTACATGGACCGCAGCGGGCCCAACTCCGGCACCCTGCGCCCCGCCTGGTTCCGCACCCTCGGCGCGCGGCTGCTCTTCGGAGGTCTGCCCCACGGGCGCGCGGACCTGCCCCTGGCGTCGCCGCCCTTCCTGCGCCTGGTGCACGCCGGCGTCGTCTCCGAGCGGCAGCCGGCCCTGGCCCCGCTGATGGGCGAGGGACCCGTGGCCTGGATCTGGGAGCACGTCCCCGGGGCCTGGCTCGAGGCGCGCGCGGATCCGGGCACCCTGTTGCACGTCGACTTCGAGGTCGAGTACGGCCAGGCCGCCTACCGCGTGCGCTTCGTGGCTTCGAGCAGCGCGGACGAGACGGGGGTCGCGCGCCTGCGCGTGCCCTACTCGACCCGTGGAACCAACGGGGATGGCCTCGTCAGCGGCGCCCCGCTCTGGCACCTGGGCGAACTCTCAGGACGCCTCGACCTCTCCAGCGAGGACGTGCTG
>JAJFFA010000162.1 GCA_021776885.1 Planctomycetota bacterium | reverse complement strand
GATCGATCTCGGTGACGAGCGAATCCTGGGCCGCGCTGCCGGCGGACAGGGCGAGGAGCAAGAGAGCGGATGAGTTCATGCCTCGACCTCCCTCTCGCCGGCGTCGGGAGCCAGCATCAGGTTGCGGATCTGCACCAGGGGCGCGGGGGAGAAGCCGGCGATCAGGACGACGTCGCCCAGGTGGATCGCGTAGGCCAGGAGCAGCAGGTTACCCAGCAGGCTCAGGTACCAGAAGGCGCGCGGAAAGTGGCTGACGCCGCGGCGCTCGGAGTACAGCCACTGGACGAAGAAGCGCGAGGTGTGCGCGGCCTCGCCACACACCACGCAGGCGATCCAGAGCGGCGAAGAGCCCAGGCCCTCGCGCACGCGCGCGGCGACCAGAACCACCGGGGCGGCTCCCGCCAGGGCGGCCAGGCCGGCGAGCAGCCCCGGTGCGAGGCGCTCTGCGTGGGCCCGGCGCTCGATCAGGAACAAGTTGCGGACGTACACCGCCCCGTTCAGCAGGTAACCGGCCAGGAGGAAGGGGTCGCCGAGCCAGGCGACGTAGGTCGACATGCAGACGCAGCCGCAGACCGACAGCCACCAGAAGGAGGACGGCGTGACCGTGCGCCCGGCGCGCTCGGACTGCAGCCACTGGACCAGGAAGCGTGCGGCGAAGAAGGCGTTTCCGGCCCAGCCGATCGCTTGCACGCCAGGCCTCGCTACTCGCGCAGGAACAGGTAGTACATCTGTCCCTCGGCGCGGGTCGTGCCCGCGTACTTCTCGGCATCGGGACCGATCCCGAAGTACAGGTCGGCGCGACCGGCGGTGCGGATGGCGCCGCCCGTGTCCTGGTCGAGCATGAGCTGCTGGAAGGGCAGGAAGCCCCCCTCGGGATCGACCAGCAGGGTGTCCACGAAGACCAGGGCTCCGCGCGGGAACAGGGTCTTGTCCGTGGCGATCGAGCGCGCCGGGCTGACCTCGACGTTGAGGCTGCCGCGCGGTGTGCCTTCGATCGGTGTGAAGAAGACGAAGGAGTCGTTGCGGCCCAGGTACTCGGGGGCCAGCTCGGAGTTCTCGCGGAAGAAGCTGCGCAGCCGGGCCAGGCTGACCTCGTCGCTCGCGAGCAGGCCGTCCTGCACCAGCTGTGCGCCGAGGGAGCTGTACTCGCGTCCGTTCTTGCCGGCGTAGCCCAGTCGCAGGAGCTCCGCGCCGCCGACGTCGACGAAGGCCGAGCCGTTGACGTGGGCCAGGTAGGCGTCGAGGGGGTCGCGCATCCAGACCAGCTCCAGCCCACGACCCGCGAGCATCCCGCTGGCTTCGATGGTGCGCCGGGTCGGGTAGGGACGCAGCCCGTCGGCGCTGCGCTGGCCGAGGATCTCGCCCTGGGCGCCCTTCTCGAGGTCGTCGGGCAGACCGTAGAGCGGGTGGCGGTAGATCACGTCCGGCTGTATGCGGCCGTCGAGGATCGGGGTGTAGTACCCGGTGAAGAGCACACCGCCCCCGCGCCCGTCCCAGCCCGCGCTCTTGAAGACCTGGAACTCGCGCGCGACCGCAGCGTCGAAGGCCTCGCCGCTGGTCGACTCGACGAGCAGCTCGTGGAAGCGCTCGAGGCTGGCCAGGGCCCGGGCGTGGTCGATGCCCTCGATGGGGAAGAAGCGCTCGGCGTACTCGCGCCGCGTCCAGTCGATGGAGCGCACGAGGGCGGGCAGGACCTCGTCCCGTTGCTGCCAGGTGGCGACGAGGTCCGGCGGCTGCTCGCCGCGCTCGAGGGGCAAGAGGGCCGGGGCGCCCGCAGGCAGGGGCCGCCCGTAGTCGGGCTGCAGCGCCAGGGGCACCTGACAGGCGCCCAGGCCAAGGGCGGCCAGGGCCAGGAGAAGGATGGGCTTCACGCGCCCGAGCGTACTTCGCCCGACGCCGCGATCAATGCGCCGTCTGGCGGGCGCCGTCCGGGCTAGCGGCCGTCGTCCTTCGAGCCGCCGAAGAGGCCGTCGAGCTTCTTGCCCGCCTCCTTCAAGGAGTCCTTGGCGTCGCGCTCCATGTCGTCCGTCACTTCCTCCACGGACTTGCCGTCTTGCAGGGCGTCGAGGGCTTCCTGGGCCGCGTCCTTGGCGGCCCCCTCGAGCTCCTCGGCTCCCCCCTGCAGGCCGCCCAGGACCTCGCCGACGATCTCGGTGGGGACCGCGCTGAGCCCGGCCAGCTGCCCCTGGAGGTCGCCCAGGAGCCCCTCCGGCAGGAGGCCGGCGCCGCCCTCGGCGACCGCACCCAGGAGGGCCTTGACCAGCAGGTCCATCAGCTCGGCGGCGGTGAAGCTCTCGCTGTCGAGGCCGGTCAGGAGGATCTCCGGCACCACGATCGTGGCGCGCCCCTGTTCGCCCAGCTCGGGCAAGAGGTCCAGCTCGGCACGCACGCCCGTGATGTGGATCTCGTCGACCAGGAAGCGCTTGGCCTGACCCGCGTCGTCCGCGGGTTCGGAGCTGCCCCCGCCGCTACCGCCTCCAGCGCTCTCGAAGCGCTCGAGGTGCGCGAGAATCGCGCCGTAGTTCGAGCCCAGGTCGTTGCGGGTGAGGCTGAGGGTGATGTCCTTCAGCTCGAAGCGGCGGACCTGGACCTCGTCGTCGAGCAGCGAGCCCAGCGCGACACCCAGTCCGGCCGTGCCGAGGGTCAGGAACTCGCCCTCGAACCCGTCGGGGTTGTCGATCGCGAGTCCGGAGAGGTCGACGTCCCCCGAGAAGAGCCCGACGCTGGCGCCCTCGAGGGTGGTGCCGACGCCCAGGGCGTACTCGCCGCCATGCTCGACGGCGCCGCGCGCCGCGCGGTCGAGCACCAGCACCCCGCCCGCGAGGCCGAGGATCAAGAGCACGACCAGGATCAGGAGTAGCTTCTTCACGTCAGTGTGTCCCGGGCATCAGGGCATGGTGAGGCGCCCCAGACGCGCCTCGCGTTCGGTGGCGAAGCGGCGCATGCCCTGCATCAGACTGTC
>JAJFFA010000161.1 GCA_021776885.1 Planctomycetota bacterium | reverse complement strand
CCAGCACATCGCGTACTGGAACGCGCCGGAGGGGGGCGCGCTCTTCCAACACGACGCCTTCCACGAAGAGGTGGAGGGCGGGCAACGGGGCGTCGCCTACGCGCAGTACTCCGGCCGGACCCTCTGGCTGGCCCTCTCGATCGAGGACCTGACCCGGCGCGTGATCGAGTTCAGCGAGATCCTGGCCGAGGGCGACCTGCCCTGGGTGCGGGCCCAGGCCTTCCCACGCCCCGAGCAGTTCGAGCGCTTCCTGAAAATATGTGCTCGATTCAAGAGAGCGGAGCGCGAACTGGCCCGCCCCGGCTGCGGCTTGCTGGGGCGTGTGGTCAACCGCGGGCCCGAGTTCACGTCGCTCCTGGCGGATGCCGGGCACGCCTACGTGCTCGAGCCCGGCGACATGCTGGTGCTGCCCAACCACGGCCTCGAGCGCACCGCCATGCACTCGGTCTTCTGTGCCTCGGACGAGCCCGCCTACGGCATCTCGATGGCCATCCGCGACGCCCGCGCCGGTCGCGTGCCTCCCCGCGAACGGCGCGGCCGCGGCAACCGTGACACGGGGCCGCGCTCCCAATAGTCTTGCCGCCCATGCCTGCTCCCGAAACGCCGTCTGCCGCCGCCCCTGCGGCCAGCCCCCCCCCGCCCGAGGTGCGGCGCGACCTGGCGCCGCTCTTCGCCGACCTCGGGCTCGACGTGGGCCTGGCGCCCGGCGTGGGCCAGTCCGGCCAGGCCCTGTGGCTCTCGGCCCCCGCCGGCCAGGCCCCGGACGCGCAGCGCAGCGCCTGCCTCGCCGCCCTCGACCCGGGCCTGGGGCCCGAGGACGCCCTGCTCCTGTGGGTCGAGGGCAAGCCCGACGACCCACGCCTGGCCGCGTGGCGCAACGCCCTCTGGCCCCTGGTCCACGTCACGCGCCTGTTTCGGGTCGCGGGGGGCAAGGCCCGGCGCCAGACCCTGCAGGGCACGCTCGAGCTCGAGGGCGAGGCGCGTGGTGAGGGCGTGCTGCTCGCCGGCCACCGCCGTGAACTGGTGATGTCCCCCGAGAAGACCATCGAGAAGTTCGACGCCAACGCCAGCGGCTGGGACGGGACGCCGGGCAGCCCGGGCTACGCCCACTTCCGCTGGATGCGGCGCTACGTGGGCCTGTTCGTCGAGCCCCGGGACGGGGCGCGCATCCTGGACTTCGGCTGCGGCGCGGGCTGGGTCGGGATCGAGGTGGCGTCGCGCTGCGCCGAGAGCTGCCTGGCCTTCTTCGACCCCAGTCCCGCGATGGTCAAGATCGCCGAGGACAACGCCCGCGAGAGCGGCGTGCCGCGCTTCGAGGGGCGCACCGGGTTCGGCGAGGACCCGCCCTTCCCCGCCAACGGCGAGGAGGCCTTCGACCACGTGATCAGCTCCGGGGTGGCCAGCTTCTCCCCCGACCTCGAGCGCTGGCTCGACGGCCTGGCGAGCACCGTCGCCCCCGGGGGCACCCTGGTCGTGGGCGACATCCACCGCGGCAGCCGCGGCTTCCGCGCGCGGCGCCGTGCGCGCCCACTCTTGCCCGTGCGCGAGCTGAACGCGATCACCCGCGACGAGGTGCGCGCCGGCCTCGAACGCCGTGGCTTCCGGCACCAGCGCTCGGCCGGCTACCAGCTGACCTGGCCCGTGCCCGAGGCGATGCACTACTCGGCCGCCAAGCTCGGCGGGGTCCTGAACGGCCCGCTGCTCCTGGCGAACCGCATGGCGTCGTTCCTCGACCGTGGGCTGGGCTCCCCGTTCCAGGGTCAGTTCGACTCCTGGGTGATGCACCTCTCGAAGGACGCGTGATGGTGAAGAAGAAGAAGTGGGAGTTGAGCGCGGCTGAGGATGTGGCGACGACGGGCTTCGGTCCGGATCCGGGGGCGTCGGCCGCCGCCGAACCGGCGAGCCCCGCGGCCCAGGCCTCGAGCCTGCGCGACGCCCCCGCCGAGGTGCGCCTGCTGGCCGTCTTCCTGCCCCTGGTCTGCTTCGCGGCCCTGATCGCCCTGCCGTCCCTGTGGCCCGCGAGCCAGGACGCCGGGGCGTCGCGGGTGCTGACCCTGGCGCTCCTGGCGGGGGTGGTGGGCAGCTCGATCCACGCCCTGCAGTCCCTGGCCGCCTTCGTCGGCAACCGCTGCTTCGAGCCGAGCTGGACCCTCTGGTACCTGTTCCGGCCCCTGGTCGGGGGCGCTCTGGGACTGGTCACCGCCCTGGTCCTCTACGCTGGCCTGGCCAGCGGAGCGGGGAACGTGAACCCCTACGGCCTGACCGCCGCCGGCGGCCTGGCGGGTCTCTTCTCCAAGCAAGCCGTCGACAAGCTCGAAGAGGTCTTCGACACCATCTTCCGCCGCAAGGATCCGGTCGAGTACCGCGACCGCCTCGACGGCGACGCCAACCCCTGAGCCAGCGTACGCCGGCTTAGCGGCGGGCGTAGTCGATCAGGAGCGCCAGGGTCGAGCGCATGTCGCGGCGGTCGACGATCAGGTCGAGCTGGCCCTTCGACATCAGGAACTCGGCGCGCTGGAAGCCGCGTGGCAGCTCCTGCTTGATCGTGGTGGCGATCACCCGCGGGCCCGCGAAGCCGATCAGGGCGCCGGGCTCGGCCAGGGTCAGGTCACAGACCGAGGCGAAGGAGGCGGTCACGCCCCCCGTGGTCGGGTTGGTCATGACGCAGATCGAGAACCCGCCCGCGTCGTTGAAGTTGGCCAGGGCCGCCGAGGTCTTGGCCATCTGCATCAGGGACAGCATGCCCTCGTGCATGCGCGCCCCACCCGAGCTGGTGAAGATCACCAGGGGCCTCTTCATCCGGGTCGCCAGCTCCGCCGCCAGGGAGATCTTCTCGCCCACGACCTCGCCCATGGAGCCGCCCATGAAGCGGAAGTCGAGCACCGCCATCACGACCTCGCGGCCCTCGATCGAGCCGGTGCCAGCGATCAGGGCCTCCTTCTGACCCGTCTTCTCCACCGTGCGCCTGATCTTCTCCGCGTAGGGCACGGTGTCCTTGAAGTCGAGGCGATCGAGGGCCTCGATCTCCGCCCACTTCTCCTCCCAGGTGCCCGGGTCGATCACGCGCTCGATGCGCTGCTTGCCGGGCAGGGTGAAGTGGAAGTCGCAGGCCGGGCAGACGAAGCCTTTCTCCTCGAGCTCCTTGCGATAGATGGTCTGGTCGCAGCTCTCGCACTTGAGCCACAGCCCACCGGGCATGTCCTTCTTCTTGAAGCGCAGCCGGCCGAGGCGCCCATGGGGGCTCTGGTCGCGGCGCTCGCCCTCGCTCATCGGATCCGCTTCGGGGGGCGCGGGAACGTCCGTCGTCTTCGGTTCGCTGTTGGCCATGCTCTCATCCTCGGACATAGGGCGGGGCTGCTCGGGCGGGACGCGGGAGGTCAAGCGCTGGCTCGCGCGCCGCGGGCCGCTTCACGGAACGCAGCGATGGTCACACCCAGGTCGGGCGTGCCGAAGATCGCGGAGCCCGACACGAGCACGTCGGCCCCGGCCTCCGCGCAGGAAGGGATCGTATTGCCGTCGAGGCCGCCGTCCATCTCGATGTGACCGGCATAGCCCAGAGCGCGCAGGGCGCGGGTCTTCTCGAGCACGTCGGCGATGAAACTCTGGCCTCCGAAGCCGGGGAAGACGCTCATCACCAGGACCAGGTCGACCTCGGACAGGATGCCAGCGACGCGCTCGACGGGCGTATCGGGGTTGAGGGCGACGCCGACCTTGGGGGCGCCCGCCGCGCGGAAGGCGGCGATCACCTCGCGCGCCGCGCTGTCGTCGTCGCAGACCTCGATATGGAAGGTCAGGACGTGGGCGCCC
>JAJFFA010000017.1 GCA_021776885.1 Planctomycetota bacterium | reverse complement strand
CACCGAGTGTCCTGCTCCTGGCGCGCGCCCTGGAGGCCTATGGGAACCACGACGACGCCCTGAGTCTGCTTGAGCACGCGCAGTTCTCCGTGGCCGAGGACTGGTCTGTGCACGCCAGCCTGGCGGGCCTGCTGACGCGCTGCGATCCGCCGCGCCTGGCGGAGGCCGCGCGCGCGTACAGCGCCGCGCTGGTGGCCCAGCCGAACTCGACCGAGCTGCGCCACAACCTGGCCAACGTCCTCGAGCACACCGGCGAGTACGCGGACGCCATGGCCGTCCTGGAGCAAGCCCTGGCCCGCGCCCCCGGAGACGCGCACCTGATCGCGCACCAGGGGCTGCTCTACTCCAAGCTCGAGCTCCCCGAGCGGGCACGCGAGGTGTGGACAGCTGGCGTGAACAACGCGGCCACGGGCGCCCACGACCTCGAGCTCCTCGGGCGGCTGCTCTCCGCGGGCGGCGACTCCGAAGGTGCGTTCCGGGCCTTCGCGCGCTGGGTCGAGCTGGACCCCGAGAGCGCGCGGGCCCACGCGGCCCTGGGGCAAAACCTGGCCGCCTCCGGGGACCCGGCGGCCGCCGAGTCCCTCCAGCGCGCGATCGAGCTGGACCCGGAGTGGAGTGCGCCGCGCCTGACCTTGGCGGGTCTTCTGGATACGGAGGGCAGCGCCGAGGGCGCCCTGGAACAGTACGTCGCGGCCCTCTCCGGTTCGCCCGACGACGCGGCCCTGCAAGCGCGCGTCGGTCGCGCCCTGGTGCAGCGCGGGGAGCTGGACGGCGCCTCACTGGCCCTGCGTGAGAGCCTGGTGCTGGACCCGAGCCAGGAGGACGTGGCCACCGAGCTGGCCGCGCTCCTGCGCGATCGCATCGGCGACAACGACGGTGCGGTCGCGGTCTTCGAGCACCTGACGGTTCAGCACCCCGAGGCCGCGCCGCTGCAGCACCAGCTGGGTGTGGCCTACCGCATTCGAGGGGATGACCAGAGTGCGGCCATCGCCCTGGCGAACGCCGTCGAGGCTGACCCCACGCACGTGCGCGCGCGCTCGCTCCTCGGCCGTGTCCTGCTGGACAGCGGGGATCCGGGCGGGGCCCTGGCGCACCTCGAGCAGGCCACTCGTCTGTCCCCGGACTCTCCGCGCTACCTGGCCGATCTGGGCGAGGCACGCTCCCAGGTGGGGGACGTCGCGGGGTCGATCGTGGCCTGGTCGAGGGCTCTGGAGCAGCGACCCAACTCGGTCGAGACGCGCTACCGGCTGAGCATGGCGTTGCAACGCTCGGGTGACGTCGACGCGGCGCTCGAGAGCTACCGCGAGGTGCTGGCCCAGCGCCCGGACCACGCCGAGGCCTACCTGAACATCGCCCAGCTGCTGGAGTTCGGCGGCGACTACGACGGTGCACTCGTGGCCTACCAGCGAGGGCACGAGCTGGGCTCGGCGCGCTCGGACTGGAGTCATCCCTCCCAGGATTGGGTCTCGCGTGCCGAGCACCTGGTGGCCATGGAGCGCTCCCTCGACCAGGTCCTGGCCGGGGAAGAGCTGCACTTCGATGCCGACGATCGCCTGCAGCTCGCGGCGATGGCCGAGCGCAAGGGCTTCAACCAGGCCTCGGCGCGGCTCTTCGCATCCGCCGTGGAGGAGCAGCCCGAGCTGGCCTTCGAGGGCACGGTCATGTCGCGCTTCAAGGCGGCCTGCGCCGCCGCCCAGGCCGCGGCGGAAGTCGGCGCGAGCGGCAGCGAGATGGGGGCGGAGGAGCAGCTGCGCTGGCGGCGCTCGGCCATCTCGTGGCTCGAGGAGGAGCTGGCCACGCGCATGCGCGCCTCGGGCGAGGACGACGGGCTCCACGCGGAGCTGTTGCGCTGGCAGACGATCCCCGAGCTGGCCTCGGTGCGCGACGCCAGCGCACTGGCCGAACTGGACGCCGCGGAGCGTGAGACCCTCGAGGCCTTCTGGGCCCAGGTTGAACTGGTGGTCGAGCGCCTGGCGCCCGACGACGCGTCACCCGCGGACAACGGCAAGTAAGGCGGAGCCTGGCTCCGTACTCCGCGTACTCCCCCTGACGCCGTATGCGTTACAGGTCCACGCGCGCGATGCGCACGAGGGCCTCGCGCACGTTCTTCGAGACCGCGCCCTCGAGGGCGATGCGTCCGCGGTCGGTGACGTTGTTCGCGTCGAAGTTGTTCGCCAGGTGAGTCGTCTCGAGGGTCGCTGCCCAGCGCACCTCGCCGCTGACGCGCTCGGTCAGGACCCAGCGCAGCTCGACCACGGCCTCGATGTCGAGGCTCATCTCGGGCTTGGACACCGAGCGCGTCTCGATCGAGAGGACCCAGTCGGCGTCCTCGGCCTCGGGGGCGGTGCCGGCGAAGAGCCCCGTGTCGCGCAGGGCGTCGGTCGCGGCCTCGCGCAGGGTGGCCCCCGGCAGCCGCGGCTTGCCGAGCAGCATGCGACGCCCTGAGCCCTGGGCCGAGACGTGGACCTTGCCCGGATGGCGCGTGTCGAGCTCGAGGTCGGCGGGGACCATGGCGCTGCCCTTGGGGCTGGAGGCGCAGGCGCCGCTCAGGGCCAGGAGCGAGGAGGCGAGGAGCAGGGCGAGGAGGCGGTGCATGTGGATTCGGAGTCGGGTCAAGCGGCGACGGATAGGCCCCTGGGCGGTAGCCTTGGGCCATGGTACGGCTCGCGCCCCAGTCGCTCCTACGCCTCGTTCGGCGCCCCGGAGTCGCCACGCTCTTCGCCCTGGCCTGGCTGGCCGGAATCGTCGGGCTCGAGGTCCTCGGGCGCCGCTCGCCCTCGGACCTCGGCGACGGGATAGGGATCCTGTTTCTGGTGCTCGGGGTCGCTGCGACCTGGGTGCAACACCTGCGTCGACCCCTGCCCTGGGTCGAGGCGGCCCTGGCACGGGTGCGCAGCCTGCTGCGCGGCGGCCGGCGCTGGTCGATCGAGTTCGGCCTCGACCTGCGCGGCACACCGCCGATCCGCCCGGGCTTTCCTCCGCTCCTGGGTGGGCTGCTCGCGGCCAGCGTGCTCGCGGGCTTCCTGGCCCTGAGCCTGCACGAGTTCTTCCCGGGCCGCGCGCGCAGCCTGGGCCTCAGGATCTCGCCCCTCGTGACCTTCGCCTTCACGGGGGTGCTCTGGTCGGCCCTGGCCTTCGGCGCGTTGCTCGGGCTGGTCTGGCCCCCGGCCATGGCCATGGAGCGCTTGCGCCGCGGCGCAAGCCGCACCCAACATCGCGGCGCAAGCCGCACGCAACACGGGCGCGGGCGCGGCCACGCCCGCCGGCGGATCGGCGCGGCGCCCTCGGCCGCCCTGATCCTGCTGCTCACCGGGTCGCACCTGGGCCTACTCTGCGTTCTCGAACGCACGCTCCCGGCCTGGACTCCACTGGCCGTCGTGCTCCTGGCCCTGGCCTGTGCGCTCGTCGGGCTGGTCGCGATCCCCGGTCCGCGGCCCGCGCTCCTGTGGCGCCCGCGGCTGCGCCCGAAGGGGGATCAGGCCCCCGAGCTGCGCGCCCTCGACGCCGCTGCCCTCG
>JAJFFA010000160.1 GCA_021776885.1 Planctomycetota bacterium | reverse complement strand
TACGCGCCTGTCGAGCACCGAAGAGGAGCGCCGCGCGGCGCAGGAGGACGCGCGCAGCGAGAAGTCACGCGCCGAGGGCCAGGTGGCCGAGCGCGATGCCGAACTGGCCGTCCTGCGCGAGCGACTCGAGACCCTCGAGGGGCTCGAGGCCGAGCTGGAGGCGACGCGTCAGGCCTCCGCGGAGGCGCTCGAGCAGCACACCGAGGCTCAGGACCTGGCCCGTCAGCAGGCGGCCGAGCTGGCCAGCGAGCTGGAAGCCGCCCGGGAACAGCGCGGCGAGCTCGAGGTCGGCGCCCAGGCCGAGCTCGAGGCGGCGCGCCTGGAGCGCGTCGAGCTGGAGGCGGCCGCCGAGGCCGCACTCGAGGAGAAGGACACGGCCCTGGCCGGTCTCGAGAGCCGCGTGGCCGAGGGTGCCGAGGCGCTGAAGGCGCTCGAGGCGCGGCTCGAGGAACGCGAGGCGGCCCTGGAAGAGCGCGCGTCGCAGATCGCGCAGCTCGGCGACCGGGTCGAAGCGCTCGAGTCCGAGAACAAGAACCTCGCCACGTCCCACGAGGCCCTCGCCGCGACGAAGGAGGGCGAGGTCGGGAACCTCGCCACCCGCGTGCGCGAGCTGGAGCCCTACGTCAAGCGGCTCGAGCAGAGCGAGCGCAAGACGGCGAGCCTCGAGGCGCGCGCCGAGAAGCAAGCCGAGCGGGCGGCGCGGGACGCGGAGAAGGCCAAGGAGCGTGTGGCTGTCCTGGATGACAAGCTCAAGGAGCTGAAGGCGGCGCTGAAGGAAGCGACCAGCAAGGACAAGGACCTCTCGACCCTGACCAAGAAGCTGGCCGCGGCGGAGCTGGCCCTGGCCGAGCGGGGTAGGAAGCTGGCCGAGGAGACCGGTCGCGTGGGCGCTGAACGGGCCCGGGCGAACGAGGCGGCCCAGGAGCGCGACGCCCAGGCCAAGCGCGTCGCCCAGCTCGAGCGCGAGGCGGCCGACCTGAAGAGCGCCCTGGACGAGGTCGTTCTGGTGCCGGCGCCCCGGGGCTCGAAGCCGAGCGCTCCCAAGACGGCGGCCAAGTCGAGCGCGCCGAGCAAGGGCGCCAAGGCGAGCAAGGCCAAGGCGAAGCCCAAGGCCGCCAAGAAGAGCGCCGCGAAGGACGACCTGAAGGAGATCAACGGCATCGGCCCGTCCTTCGAGAAGGCGCTCAACAAGATCGGCATCCAGAACTACGCGCAGCTCGCAGGCCTGGACAAGGCTGCGATCGAAGACCTGGCCGAGAAGGTCGGGACGACCGTCGAGCGCATCCGCCGCGACAAGTGGGTCCAGCGCGCCAAGTCGGAGCACAAGAAGAAGTACGGCCAGCCGGCCTGAGTTCCGGCGAACGCGGAAGATCCGCGTAGCGGGGGGGAAATTCCTTCCTCCCCGGCTGCGGCCCGCGGCAAAGAAAGTTCCTGAAAGGGGCGTCCGGAGAGCGCGCGCTCTCGGCTCCGAGGAAGCAGCTTCCTACCCGCCCCAGAGGCGCGCAGCCCGCACCCGGTGTGAGTCCTTTTTCACACCCTCCAGCGGGCCAGCCTCCAGCCGCAAGAGACTTTCATGCCGACACTTACGACCTCCGTTGCGGCCGCTCCGCAGGGCGGAACTCATTGCGCCTTCCTAATGTCCGTGGGGCGGTAGTCTTGCGCATGCGGAACGACACGATCCTGGGCACCTCGCCCCACCAGCAGGGAAGCGAGTTGCGTGAGCGCGCGGTCGCCCCGAGCCAGCCCGAGGTGCAGAGCGCCCCGCCCAGCTTCTGGGCCGGCGTGGCCCCGTACATCGCGATCGCGCGACCGGACCACTGGCTGAAGAACGTCTTCGTGTTCCTCGGCGTGCTGCTCGCGGCCTTCTACCGGCCCGAGGTCATCCGGCTCTCGAGCCTGCCGATCCTGCTCTACGCCCTGGCCGTCGCCTGCATCGTGGCCTCGAGCAACTACGTGATCAACGAGTGGCTCGACGCCCCCTCGGACCGCCACCACCCCGAGAAGAAGAACCGACCGGCAGCGAGCGGCGCCGTACGTGGCGACCTCGCGATCCTCGAGTGGCTCGTGCTCGGCGCCGTCGGCGTCGGCGCCGCCTTCGCAATCAGCGTGCCCTTCGCCCTCTCCGCCCTCGCGCTGTGGGTCATGGGCTGCGTGTACAACATCCGCCCGCTGCGCACGAAGGAGATCGCCTACCTCGACGTGCTCTCCGAGTCGATCAACAACCCGATCCGCCTCATGCTGGGCTGGTTCGCTTTCGTGCCGAACAGCCTGCCGCCGATCTCGCTGGTCCTGTCGTACTGGATGATCGGCGCGTTCTTCATGACCATCAAGCGCTATGCCGAGTACCGCCGCATCGGAAACAAGTTCCGCGCGGCCCTCTACCGGCGCTCCTTCCGCATCTACGACGAGCCGCGGCTCCTGACCGCCACGCTCTACTACGCCTGCGCCTGCGCCCTGTTCACGGGCGTGTTCATCGTGCGCTACAAGCTCGAGCTCGTGCTCTGGGCTCCGCTAGTGGCCGGCTTCATGGCGTCCTACTTCCGCCTCGGCCTGAAGGACGACACGCGCGTCGATGCCCCGGAGACCCTGTACAAGGAGACGGGGCTCGTGATCCAGGGCCTGGTCACCGCCGGAGTCTTCGCGACCTTGATGTTCGTCGAGATACCGATGCTCTACGACATCTTCCGCGTCGAGTCGGCCGGCAGCGTCGTGCTCTGGCGCCTCGGCGGCTGAGGCCGCCCGGCCGCAGAGTGACTTGCACGGGCGAACTCGGCTAACCTGCCGGGATGAACGCCCTTGCTGCCCCCCTAGCCCTCGTCCCGCTCCTCGCCCTCTGCGCCGCCTGCGCGACGAAGGACACCACGTCCACGACGCCCGCGCCCGAGGCGCCCGCCGCGCCGGCGCCCCCGCCGCCCTTCGACGCCACGCCGCTCATGGCGATCCGCAACACGACCGTCATGGG
>JAJFFA010000159.1 GCA_021776885.1 Planctomycetota bacterium | reverse complement strand
TTCTTCGTCGTCCTCACCCAGCGCCACTTCGCCAGCACCCTGCGCGGCGAGCGCGTGACCCTCGCCCCCGGCCAGGCCCTGCCCGTCGCCCCGCTCTCCGCGAGCGCTGACGGAACCGTCCCGGCCGCCGCGCCGCTCGCGTCCCTCGGCATGAGCACCCGCCGCCCGAGCTTCCTGGGCGCCGTGCTGGAGTGGACGCGCACCGAGGCCCGCGCCCTGCGCGCCCAGCCGGGGCTGTATCTGTTCATCCCCTTGATCGTGATGTTCACGGTCTCGGGCACCGTCCTGCGCACGGGCGCCTTCGGCACCGAGGTCCTGTGGACGCCGGGCACCATCGCCACCGGGTCGCTCAACTGGCTCTCGACCCTGCTGTGCCTGCTGATCCTGTTCTACGCCGTGGAGTCCCTGCGCCGAGAGCGCGGGCTGGGCCTGGCCGCGATCGCCTTCGCCAGCCCGACCTCGACCGCGGCGATGCTGTTCGGCAAGACACTGGCCAACTCGGTCGTCGGCCTGGCCACCCTCGCCGTGACCCTGGCGACCTCCGTCGTGGTGCTCCTGGTGCAGGGCAAGGTGGCCTTCGACATCGTCCCCTTCGCCCTGGTCTGGGGGGCGATCCTGCTGCCGACCCTGATCCTCTGGGCCGCATTCGTCGGCTTCGTCTACTCGCTCTGCAAGAGCCGCTACACGACCTACGGCATCGGCCTGGCGGCGCTGATCGGCACGGCCCGGCACCTGTTCAGCGGCGACGGCACATGGGTGACCAACTGGCCGGTCTGGGGCGTCCTGCCCTGGAGCGACATGAGCGTGTTCGAGATCGACCGCCAGGCGCTGATCCTCAACCGTGCCTTGGCCCTCTCCCTGGCGGTCGTCTTCGTGCTCGCCACCGTGCGCTTCTTCCCGCGCCGCGACGCCGACGCGTCGGGCACGATCTGGCGCCTGAGACCCCGCGCCCTGGTGCGGAACGGCCTCGTGCTGCTGTTCTTCTCGCTCGTCCCGATCACCCTCGCGATCGTCCTGCACCAGAAGATCGAGGCCGGCTTCGGCGGCGACGCGGCCGAGAAGGCGCAGAAGGACTACTGGCGCAAGAACATCCAGACCTGGGCCGACTACGAGCCGCCCTCCCTGCGCCACGTCGAGCTGGACATGCAGCTCGACCCGCTGCGCAACTGGATCGCGGTCGACGGAAGCTTCGAGCTCGAGAACGACGGCGACGAGGCCCTCGCGCAGCTGGCGATCACCCGCGGCCAGGCCTGGGAAGAGGTCACCTGGGAGCTCGACGACACGAGCGTCGAACCCGACGACCGCGCGGGACTGATCGTGTTCGAGCTCGATCCGGCCCTCGAGCCGGGTGCGCGGGTCAAGCTGGGCTTCCAGCACGAGACGCGCTTCCCCGACGTGGCCACGCGCAACGGCGGCGGCGCGAGCGAGTTCGTCCTGCCCGGCGGTGTGGTCCTGACCTCGTTCCGCCCGACGTTCGTGCCCGTGCTCGGCTTTGTCCAGGGCGTAGGCGTCGACGAGGAGAACCAGAGCGATGCCAAGGAGTATCCCGACGACCACTTCGAGGGCCGCACTCGATCCGGCTTCGGCAGCAACGGCACGTTCTCGACCCGCGTGCGCCTCTCCGGCCCGGCGGAGTACATCTACAACTCGGTCGGCGTGAAGACGGAAGAGACCCTCGAGGAGGGCACGCGCAGCGTGCTCTGGGAGTCGGACCACCCGGTGCACTTCTTCAACGTCGTCGCGGGTCGCTGGGCCGTGCTCGAGGGCCAGGGCACGGCGATCTACCACCACCCCGAGCACGCCTACAACGTCGCGGAGATGCTCTCCGCCCTCGACGCCGCGCGCGAGCACTACGGCGAGTGGTTCCGCGAGTACCCGTGGGCCGAGCTCAAGCTCTCCGAGTTCCCGGCCCTGGCGGGCTACGCCCAGGGCTTCCCCACCGACATCACCTTCGCCGAGGGCATCGGCTTCCTCTCGCGCCCGACGCCCGAGGCCAACGCGCCCTTCATGATCACGGCCCACGAGGCGGCGCACCAGTGGTGGGGCAACATGCTGGTCCCCGGCGAGGGACCCGGCGGGAACATCCTGTCGGAGGGCATGTCGCACTTCTCGACGATCCTCTTGATCGACGAGGAGAAGGGGCTCGAGTCGCGCATCGCCTTCTGCAAGGACATCGAGCGCAGCTACGGCGAGCAGCGCGTCGCGGACTCCGAGCGCCCGCAGGTCCTGATCGACGGCTCGCGCCCCGGCGACACCAGCGCGACCTACGACAAGGGCGGCTGGGTGGCCTGGATGCTGTTGCAGGAGATGGGCCGAGAGGACTGCCTCGAGGGCCTGCGCACCTTCATCCGGCGCTACGAGCAGGGCCCGGACTACCCGGTCCTGCAGGACCTCGTGCGCCACATGCGCACCTTCGCCACGGACCTCGAGGCCTACGACGCCTTCGTCCAGCAGTGGTACTTCGAGGTCGTGGTCCCGCGCTACGAGACGCGCGATGTCGCGCGGCGCGCCACGGGCGGCGCGGCGGGCGGCTGGGTCGTCACGGGCGAGCTGGCGAACACCGGCACGGGCCGCATGCCGGTCGAGGTCGCCGCCGTGCGCGGCGAGCGCTTCCCCGACCCGCAGGACGAGGGGGCGGAGCCCTGGCAGGAGCAGCGCACGCAGCTGGTCCTGGGCGCGGACGAGAGCGGCGCCTTCGAGCTGACCTGCGACTTCGAGCCCACGCACCTGATCGTGGACCCCGACGCCCTGGTTCTGCAGCTGCAGCGCGCCCGGGAGCCCTTGGCGCTGGACTAGCAGGCCTCGCCCGGCGCTCCCGGGTGGTAACGTTGCGCGGATGTCCGCGCCCAAGCTGGTCCTGGTCCTGGCCCTCGCCGGCGCAGCCTGCGCCGGCGAGGAGCCCACCCCCGGAACCGCGACCGGGACCGCGCCCGCGACCCGCGCGGGGACGCCCGACAACGAGCTGCTGGTCGACGAAGCCGAGGCCCGCGGCGTCGACCACGTCAACGTCTGTGGCGGGGCAGAGAAGGCCACCATCCTCGAGGCGAACGGGGCCGGGGTGGCCCTGCTCGACCTGGGTGGCGACGACGACCTCGACCTGGTCTTCGCCCAGGGCATGCCCTCCCTCGACGCCCTGCAGAGCGGCCCGGGGGCCGACCTGATCGTCTACGAGAACGACGGTCGAGGCCACTTCACGCGCCTGACCGGTCCGGGCCTCAGCGGCTGGTGGACCGGGCTGGCCAGCGGCGACATCGACGGGGATGGCGACGCCGACCTGGTCGCCGGCGGCTTCGGCTCCCTGGTGGTCCTGCTGCAGGACGAGCAGGGCGCCCTGGTCGTGCACAACCGGCTCCTGCCGGACGACCCGGCGCGGGTGATCGAGGTCGGCCGCGAGCGCGCCCCGGGCGCCCCACCCGACTGGGTCTCCAGCCTGGCCCTGTTCGACGCCGACCGCGACGGCCGGCTGGACCTCTACGTCGGGCTCTACCTCGACCTCGACCCCGTCGAACCGCCGAGCGGCGCCCTGGGGGAAGGCAGCCTGGCGATCCCCTGCCGCTGGAAGGGCTACGACGTCTACTGCGGGCCGCGCGGTCTGGCCGCCCAGCCCGACGCCCTGCTCTTCGGCCGCGGAGACGGGCTGTTCGAGGAGCGCCCCGGCAGCCTGGCCGCGGTCCCGAGCGGCTACACCCTGGCCGTGGCCCCCTTCGATGCGGACAGCGACGGCGACACGGACCTGGTCGTGGCCTGCGACAGCTCGCCCAACCTGCTGCTGGTCAACGACGGCGCGGGCCACTTCGAGGACCACGGCTGGAGCGCGGGGATCGCCCTCTCGATCGACGGGCGCGCCGAGGCCGGCATGGGCGTGGCCGTGGGCGATGTCGACCGCGACGGGCGCATGGACCTGGCCGTGACCAACTTCTCCGACGAGCCGACCGAGCTGTTCCTGGCCGCCGACGTCGGCTTCGAGAACGCCACCTACCGCTACGGGCTGGGCGCGGCAACCCGACCGCTGCTGTCCTGGGGCGCGCACCTGGTCGACTTCGACGGCGACGGCTGGCTCGAGCTGTTCAGCGCCAACGGCCACGTCTACCCCCAGGCGGACGAGGCCCACACGGGCACGACCTACGCCCAGGCCGACAGCCTCTGGGCCCTCGGACCCGAGCCGCGCGCGCGCGCCCTCCTGCCCACCTCCCGCGCCTCGCTGCTCTTCGCCCCCAGCTCGACCCGTGGCAGCGCCGTGGGCGACCTCGACGGCGACGGTGCCCCGGACCTGGTGCTCTCGCGCCTGGACGGGCCGCCGGCCCTCGGCATGAATCGGGCATATAAAACACAGAGGCTCGCCGTGCGCCTGCTGGGCCCCCAGGCGCCCCAGGCCAGCGGCCCGCGCACGCCGGCGGACGGTCTGGGTGCACGCGCCGTCCTGGTGCTGCCCGGAGCGGACCAGGTCGGCCTGCTGGGCGAGGTGCAGACCGCCGTCGGCTACCAGTCCGCCTCCTCGCCCTGGCTGCACTTCGGCCTGGGCCAGGCCGAGTCCTACGCCGCCCTGCACGTGTTCTGGCCCTCGGGCACGCGCGAGACGCTCGAGCACGGCGCCGCCGGCCGCCGGCTCTGGATCCGCGAAGGAGCGGGGATCGTGCGCGAGGAAGCCTTGCCTTGAAGCGCCTACCGAGAGGAGACCATGTCCGCACCTGTGCTTAAGGAGGCCTCGAGCCTGAGCCTCGAGGCACGCTGGTTCGGCAGCGGAGCGCCCTCGGCCGAGCTCGAGACCTGGTTCGCCCAGCGCGCTTCCAGCTTCGGAATCGAAGCGACCCGCAGCCAGGCGCGCACGGACCGCTACCTCGTCCTCCGCGGGTGCCCGCAGGTCGGCTTGAAGCTCCGCGGGGGCAAGCTCGAGGTCAAGGCGCAGCGGGGTCCGGGGATCTCGGTCGAGCTGCACGCCGGTCTGCACGCCCGCCTCGAAGCCTGGACGAAGTGGAGCGCCGCGGGATCGGCCGTGTCGCCCCTGGTCTCCGCCCTCGGCGCAGGCTCCCCGAGCTGGATCTCCTGCGCCAAGTCGCGCGCGCTCTTCGCCTGCGAGGTCGCGGGCGGCTCCCTGATCCCGAACCCGGAGCAGCGCCACGTGCGCAGCGGCGGCGCGGCGGAGCTCACGACCCTCGAGGTCGCGGGCGCGACCCACTGGACCTTCGCCATCGAGCTCTTCGGCGCCGTCGCGGAGCAGCTCGACGCCGAGGCCGCGCTGCCGCCCCTGAGGTCGCTCCTGGGTGCGTCGACGCCGCCCGACCTGGCCCAGGCCCGCTGTGCCTCGTACCCCGCCTGGCTGAGCGAGTAGACCGCCCCCATGCACCTGCATCTCTCCGGCTGGGCCGCGCTCCTGCTCCTCTGTCTCCCAGGGCA
>JAJFFA010000158.1 GCA_021776885.1 Planctomycetota bacterium | reverse complement strand
GATCCGGAGCCACCCGAGCGTCTTGAGGCAGGACGAGCGGCGCGCCAGAGCACAGCTGCTCGGCTACGTACGCCTGGGTGGTACAAGGTCGCTCGCTACGAACGAGTGCCCTGCGGCGATAGTTCGTAGCCAATGTTCGAGCCGCCTTGGTCCGCTGGCAGGCGCCGGGTTCCGCGCGTAGCCCCTGTGCTACTCGTGGGTTCCGGCAACGCAGCCAGCGGGCGAAAGCGGCCGAACATGGCCTGCTAGCGGTTGAGCCAGAGGCGCGTCGGCCCGCCGCCGCGGCCGCTGCCGGAGACCAGGTCGAGGTCGCCGTCGCGGTCGAGGTCGAAGAGCAGCAGGCTGCGGGCGAAGTCCTCGGCCAGGCGGCGCTCCGCGAGGGTCTCGAAGTTGCCCTGGCCGTCGTTGAGACGCACGTCGATCGCGTTGGAGCCGTCCCGGCGGCGGCCGACCACGACGTCCAGGTCGCCGTCCCCGTCGACATCGCCCACCACCGCGCGCCGCGCGGAGCGGGAGATCAGGCTGGTCTCGGAGCTGAAGTTGCCCTCACCGTCGTTCCTGTAGACGTCCACGGTGTTCTCGGCCACGGCGAAGTAGTCGAGGTCTCCATCCCGGTCGATGTCGGCCAGGCCGATGTCGCGGGTGTCCTCCGCGCCCAGCGCTTGGCCCGAGTCGACGAAGCTGCGGTCGCCCACGCCGAACAGGATACGGTCCGGGGAGCCCTCACCCTGACCCAGGGCCAGGTCCAGGAGACCGTCCCGGTCGAGGTCGCCCAGTTCCACGTAGCTGGTACCGGCACTCTGCGCCACCACGACCGGGGCCGCGAAGCCGAGCCAGCCGCCCTTGCCCAGCCCCAGGTTCTCGATGACCTGTACCGCTGCGCCCTGGCGGTTGCCGAGCACCGCATCGATGTCGCCGTCACAGTCCAGGTCGCCGAGGGTCAAGCCGCTGGCGCCCTGCAGCGTCTCCGCCAGCTCGATCGCGACCAGGCCACCCTCGCCGTCGTTCAGGAAGCCGGCCAGGCCGCCATCGCTGCCGGTCACGGAGGCCAGCGCCACCAACAGGTCGATGTCGCCGTCGAGATCGAAGTCCGCGAACTCGATGTCCTGGACCCGGTCACCGGCGAAGGTCAGCTCGACGGGTTCGTCCCCGGGCCCGAAGCCCCGGCGCAGCTGCAGCGCGCGGTTGGTGCCCGACGCCAGCTCGAAGCCGCCATCGCGGTCGAGGTCGGTGACCGCGAGGCTCTGGACCGGACCGAGGCCGGCGTTGGCGTTCGAATCGCGGAAGGTGAAGTCGCCCCATGTCCCGGCCAAGGAGCCGTTCAGCACGCGCACACCGGTCGCAGCCCCGACCGCCACGAGCTCGGGGTCGCCGTCGCGCTCGAGGTCGGCGCTGGCCAGGGCCAGCTCACCGATGTCGGCGAAGCGCTCGCCGGTATCCTGGAACGCGCCGTTGCGGTTGTTCATCAGGACCCGCAGGGAGCCGCCACCGGCCTCGATCAGGTCGGGTCGGTCGTCGGCGTCGACGTCGACCAGGAGCACGCTGCTGGAGGCCAGCAGGGACAGGCTGCTGCCCGTCGCCGGGAAGCTTCCGCCCGCGTCCGCGAGCCACAGGAGGCTGCCCTGGGCGCTGGCCGCGACCACGTCGACGAAGCCGTTGCGGTCGACGTCGGCGAGGCTCAGCCCGTCCAGGGGGAGCGTGCTCAGCTGCGTACCCGCGGCGAAGCTCAGGTCGCCCTGGCCCAGCAGGGTCGTGGCGCCGTCCGCGCTCGCCACGACGCAGTCCGCGATCCCGTTGCGATCGAAGTCCGCCAATCCGAGGGCGCGCGCGTCCGACTCGAAGAACAGTCCCAGGGAGCTGAAGCTACCGGTGTCGTCGCCGGCGAAGACGCGCAGCCCGTCGGCCCCGGCAGTGAGGATGTCGAGGTCACAGTCCCGGTCGAGGTCCGCGAGGATCACGTCGCGGGTGTCATCGTCGTCGTCGAGGGTGGCCCCGAGGGAGAAGGCCAGGCCACCACCGATCCCGGGGCTGACCGCCGTGGTGTTGAGCCAGACCTGGTCGTTGCCGTCGATGGCCAGGACCAGATCCGGGCGGCCGTCCCGGTTGACGTCCCCGAAGGCCATGTTGCGCACGACCTGATTGCCGAAGCTGCCGGTCAGCAGCAAGTCACCGGCGAGCTGCCCACGGTAGTAGCTGAAGCCGCCGGCCGCATGCCCCACCACGGCGTCGACGCGACCGTCGAGGTCGAAGTCGGCCAGGACCACGCTGCTGCCGGAGCTCGAGACCTGCGCGCCGAGGACGAAGCCGGGCACCAGATCGAAGGGCCCCGTGGGCAGAGCCACGGCGCCCGTGGAGGTCTGAATCCCACTGCCGTCCGCGATCCCCACGCCGCTGGCGGCGTTGTTGCCCAGGCCCTCGGTGGCCAGGCGCTGGCGGGTCTTGAGCCGGGCGCCGTCGCCCAGGACGACGGTCACGCTGCGTGGGTCGGCGCTGGCCAGGACCTGCGCAGCGGCCCCGAGGCTATCGCCGGAGACCGGCAGCTCGATCGCCGCGGCCGACCCGTTCGCGACGACCACGTCTCGGTCGAAGCGCAGGGTCAGGGTGTCGCCGGCATTGGCCGTGAAGGAGCGGTCGACGTCGTGGAAGACGGGGACCCCGACCATGGCCGGTCGCAGGGCGGGTCCGCCGGTTGTGCCGACATCACCACGGGTGCGGTGGCACGCGGCGACGACGACAAGGAGGGATGCAAAGCAGGCGGAGCGCAAGCTCACGGAGAAGTCAGTGGACATGGTGTGCGCGGGTGGGGGAGCGGATGACCCCTGAGTATAGGAAAGGAGCGACGCTCGGGGATGAATGCCCGCTCATCCCCGAGCGCCGCCCCTGGCGCAGACCGTGCCCGGCCGCCCGCGGCCCCCCCCCTCAGCCGCCCCCGTTCAAGCGCAGCTGCTCGGCCAGGGCCGCGTCGTCCGGAAACAGGCTGGCGCCCAGCTGCCAGGCCTCGAGGGCCGCCTGCGCGTCACCGATCTGCTGGTACATGTTGCCCAGCAGGAGGTGGGTCGTCGCGTGGCTGCCCTGGGGTGCGAGCCCCGACTGTTGCTGCACCAGGTGCTCGAACTGCTCGATCGCGGCGGACTGCTTGCCGAACACCGGCGGCCAGAACGAGAGGGCTACCGCCTTGTTGAAGCGCGCGTCCCAGTGATCGGGGGCGTACTCGAGGGCGGCGTCGAAGGCCTGGTCCGCCTTGGTCGCATAGACCCCGGCCGCGGGGCCGTTGCCCACCTCCTGGATGCGGTTGAGGTACGCCAGGCCCAGGTCGCTGCGCTTGTCGGGATTGGTGGGATCCTCGTCGACCGCTTGCTCGAACAGGGCGAGCACCTCGTCGGCCAGGCCCTGCTCCCCGAGGCGCTTCCACAGGGCCTGCTCCTCGACGTCCGAGAGCTCGCCGGCCAGCAGGCTGGCGAAGGCGCTGGCGGCCTCGACGGGCTCCTCGTCGCGGGACCCACCAGGCTTGGCCCCGGCGGCGGGCGCGGCCGCCACCTCGCCTGCGTTCTGCTCCATCCAGCGCGCGACGGCGGCATCCAGGGCCCCGACCTCCTGGCGCTCGGCGCCGGCGGACAGGCCCATGCGCATCTCCAGCTCCGTCAAGCTGTCGGCCAGTCGCGACTGCTCGCGCTGCAGCGCGGCGAGGGTGCTCGCCACCTGCTCGAAGGCCTGCGGCGCGATGGGCTGAGCCGCGGCCGCGGCCGGGCGCGCGGGCAGTGCCGCGCTGACCCCGGCGGCCGTGGCGCCCGACAGGGCGGTGCAGAACAGGAGCAGGCTGGACGTCTTCATCGTGATTCTCCGCGCGGGGTATCGAAGGGGACCGACAGCTCGTGCCGCTCTCCGGGTCGAACATCGAAGGAAAGCTTGGCTCCCCGTTGGCGCCCGGCCCGGGCACGCACTGCGTAGCGGCCGGGGCTCAGGCTGTCGACGGCGAGCAGGCCGTGCTCGTCCGTGGTCGGGATGGCGACGCAGTGCACCTCGCGTCCGCTGGCGTCGAAGATCTCGACCTCCACGTCCGCGATCGCTGCTCCGCTCGGGTCGACGACGCGCACGAGCAACTCGCCGCCGCGGCCGAGGCGCACCGAGTGCGCGTGCGCCTGGCCCGCAGCCAGCTCGAAGGGCTCGCCCAAATCGTGGCCGCTCTCGGCGCTGAAGGTGTTCACCCGGTAGCGCCCGGGGGGCAGGTACTCGAAGCTCGTGGGTCCGGCGCCGACGCGGGTCTGGCCGCGACCGGCGTAGCGCCAGGCGCCGTGGTCGTAGCGCTCGACGATCAGGTGCGCCGCGAGCTCCGCCCCCGAGGTCTCGTCCGTCACCTGCACCCGCACGCGGGTGGCCGCTAGCTGCAGGGCGAAGCTCTCGACCGGCCCCGAGCCGACCTCGATCGAGCCGACGTAGACCATCTCGAGCATCGAGCGATCGCTGGCAAAGAGCTGGTAGCGGCCGGGTTCGATGTCCTCGAAGCTGAAGCGCCCATCCTCCGCGGCGGCGGTCGACGACCAGGCGTCGAAGCCGTAGTCGTTCGAGGCCTCCGGGGCCAGGGTCAGGGGCACGAGAGCCCGGCTGGGCGTCCCGTCCGCGGCGAGCAGCTCGCCCTCGAGACGGGTGAAGCGCGAGCCGTACAGGAAGTCGACCCGGGTCGTCTCGCCCTTGCGCACGGCGCACTGCAGCACGCGCATCCAGCCGTCCTCCTCGTTGGGCTGCTCGCCGAGGTTCAGGGCGACGTAGTAGCCCGCGGGCAGCCCCTCGATGGCGTAGCTGCCATCCCAGGCCGTGATGCCGTAGCCGAAGGTCATGGTCTGGGCGCGCCGGCGCACGTCCACCATGGCGGCGATGACCTCGGCCCCCGCGAAGGCGCTGCCGTCGGAGCGCTCCACGCGGCCGACGATGCGTCCCCCCGGGCCGAGGCGCAGACGGCCGGCTTCGACGTTCCCGCCCAGGGGAACCTCGATGACCTCGGACCAGACCGGAGCGCGCTCCGGGTGGCTGACGCGCAGCACGTGACGCCCGCCCGACACGTGGGGCAGGACGAAGCGGCCGTTGGCATCCGACAGGGCGCGCGTCATGGGCTCGAAGCCCGACTCGTAGCCCTGGGCCGGGATCACCTGGGAGGGGATGTCCGCCTCCACCAGGACGAGGGCACCGGCGAGGGGCTCGCCCGTGCTGGCGTCGACCACCAGCCCGTGCACCCGGCCGCCGCGGTCGAGCCGCGGCTCGAGCTCGAGCCGATCTCCC
>JAJFFA010000157.1 GCA_021776885.1 Planctomycetota bacterium | reverse complement strand
GTCGAGCAGGACGCGCGTGGTGACGGTCGAGAGCAGGGCGCGGAAGCGCCCGCGCCCCTGGTCCGCCTTGGCCAGGACGCCCCCTGCCAGCACGCGCACGAACACGTCCTGGCACAGGTCGTCGACGTCACCCGCCGGGGCACCGCGGGCGCGCAGGAAGGCGGCGACGGGCGCGCGATAACGTTCGGCGAACGTATCGAGTGCATCGGCCTGCTGCTCTCCGGCGGCGCGGATCGTGGTCCAGATGGTGGTGGGAAACACGCGCGCGGAGTTTACCCCTGGGCAGGGCTATCATGGAGCGGGTGATGTCCGAGGATCGTGAGCTCGCGCGCCGCGTGACCGAGTCGGGGCTGCTCGAGCTCGGGCTGCTCGGCGACGATCCGCCCCCGACGCCGCCCGGCTACGAGCTGGTGCGCTGCATCGGCCGCGGCGGAGGCGGAGAGGTCTACCTGGCCCGCGATCGCTCCCTCGACCGCCTGGCCGCGATCAAGTTCCTGTCCGACGCCAGCCCGGCGGAGATGGAGCGCTTCCGGCGCGAGGCGCGCTTCACCGCACGCCTGCGCGACCCCGCCATCGTGCAGGTCTACGGCGTGGGGCAGGTGCTCGGCGTGCCCTTCATCGCCATGCAGTACGTCGACGGCCCGAATCTCTCGGACGCGCGCCTCGACATGCTCGCCGCGACCTGCGCCCTGCACACCATCGCCGGGGCCCTGGCCCACGCCCACGCCCAGGGCATCGTGCACCGCGACATCAAGCCCGAGAACATCCTGCTGGACGCCGAGGGGCGTGCGTACCTGACCGACTTCGGCATCGCCCGCGACCTGTCCGGTTCGGTCGGTCGCACGATCAGTCGCGAGGGCCAGATCATGGGCACGCCCCAGCTGATGTCCCCCGAGCAGGCGCGCGGCGACAGCGCGGCGGTGGACGCGCGCAGCGACGTCTGGTCCCTGGGCGTGACCCTGTTCCATGCCCTGACGGGCCGCTGGCCCTTCGAGGCCCGCGGGGTGGTCGACCTGCTGCACCGCGTGATCCACGCGGAGGCACCCCTGGTGCGCTCGTACCACGCGGGCGTGCCGCGCGCCCTCGAGTCGATCGTCGCCCGCTGCCTGCAGAAGCGGCGCAGCGCGCGCTACCCGTCGGCGGCGGCCCTGGCCCAGGACCTGGGCGAATTCCTCGCCGGCGACGGGTCGCGCGCGGCCGGCTCGCCCTGGTTCAGGAAGCTGGTCACCAAGCTGGTCGGTGTGCCCGAGCGCGAGCCGCTCCCCGCGGACGACGCCCAGGGCGACCCCTACCACAGCGTGGGCCTCGACCTGGTGCGCGAGATCGCGGCCTGGGACGGCGAGCTGTACCGCGTGTCCGGCTCCCTGGCGCGCTCCTTCGCGCGCCTCGAGGCGATCCGCGCCAAGCTCGACGCGATCCTGGCCGAGCGCCCGGACGCCGCCTGGGCGCGCTTCTGGCGCGGCGTGACCCTCTTCCGTCAGGGCCGCCTCGAGGAAGCACGGGACGACATGGAGCGCGGCCTCGACCGCGCCGGCGACCTGGCCGGGGCGCAGTTCGAGCTGGGCCGCCTGTACCTGGCGCAGTACGTCGAGGACCAGTCCCGGGCGCGCAAGCACATCCTGCCCAGCGGCACCGAGTACGACCTGTCGGAGGTGCGCCAGGGGATCGATCGCGCGGTCACGGCCCTGGAGGAAGCCCAGCGGCTGGAGGGCGAGCTGCCCGAGTGGCACGTCGAGTACGCGCGCGCCGTGCGCGACCTGGGCCAGTCGAAGTTCGCCGGCTGCGTCGCGGCCTGCGACCGCATCCTGGCGGACGAGCCGGACCTGGACGAGGTCTGGAAGCTGCGCGGCGACGCCCTCGAGCTGGCGGGCGAGGATCCCTTCGAGTGCTACGAGCGCGCCCTGGCCGTGCGCCGCTCGTCCTTCAGCACCCTGCTCGCCACGGCCGAGGCGCGCCTGGCCCGGGGCGACACGGCCCGCGCCCAGGCGGCCCTCGAGCGCGCCCTCGAGATCCATGCCGACTACCACCCGGCGCGCGCGCTCCTGGCGCGCACCTGGCTGCAGGCGGCGCGCGACGGACGCGAGGTGGACCTCGAGCGCGGCGTTCAGCTGGCAGAGCAGACCCTGGCCCTCAGCCCGGACAGCTACGACGCGGCCCTGACCCTGGCCGAGCTGCTGCTCGAGGCGCGCCGCGCGCCGGGCGCCGCCGACGAGGTCGAGTCCCTGGCGCGGCCCCTGTCCCTGCTCGAGCGCGCCGCCGACCTGCGCGGCTGCACCAACCGCGCGAACCTGCTCTCGGCGGACCTCCTGCTCGAGCGCGTGCGCCTGCGCCGCGCCCGGGGCGAGGACCCGCGGGACGACGTCGCGCGGGTGCTCGAGCTCTCCCAGCGGGTCCTGGCCGAGAACCCGGACGAGCCGGCCTGGAGCGCCCTGCGCGCCCGCGCCGAGGCTTCCTGAAGCCGGCCGTGATCCCCACCGGGCTCCGACGTCGTTCCTGCCCCTGGAGGCGCGATGGACGAGCAACACCGAAGCAGCGCAGGGGTCAGGGCATTCCTCGCGCGCTACGCCCCCCTCGAGGCGGCGGCCTGGCTGACGACCCTGACGGCGTACGTCCTCTTGGTCGACGTCGTCACGGGTGCCTTGGCCCTGGGGCTCGTCTGCGGGCTGCTCGAGTCCGTCGTCTTCTACGCCTGCGCGATCCTGCGTGAGCGCGCGGCCCTCGGCGGGCGGCGGCGCCTGTCCCGCGCCGGCACCCGGGTCTGCCTCGAGTTCGGCGGGGCGGAGGCCCTGGACCTCCTGCTGCGGCCCGCGCTGATGGGCTTCGGCGCAGGGCTCTCCGTGCCCTGGGGGCTGCTCGCCGGCTCGCTCGTCGCGGACGTCGCCTACTACAGCGTCGCCGGCGCGGTGTGGGCCGCGCGGCAGGGCGACGGGCCCTACTCGAGGACCAGGCGCGTCGTCGCAGAGCCCGCGACCGCCGCCGTGAAGTCGACCGAACCCCGCGCTCCGTCCTCGGTCTCGACGTCGAGCCGGTAGTCGCCCGGGCTCAGGCTCAGGCGCAGGGCCGTGAGCTCGCCGTCGGGGTTCTGCCACCAGGCCGCGAGGCGCTGCCCCGTGGCGTCGAAGAGGGCGCAGGTCAACACGAAGGGCGGCGGGTCGCGGCGCAACTCGACCTCGACGCGGCAGGCGAGACCGGGACGGGGCTCGAGCTCGAGCCGCGTGTCGCGCCCCGCGACGACCTCGACCACGCGCGCCTCGAGGGCCGCGGTCGCGCTCCACAAGGACACGTCGTAGCGGCCGGGGAAGAGCGCGATGCCCGTGTGGGCACCGGCGTCGATCCAGCGCGCGGTCTCGCCGCCGGGGTTGCTGACGATCCGCGCCCGGGCGTAGGGCTCCAGGCCGGAGGCTCCCGTGACCTGGATCGAGAGGCTGCCGGTGGGGGTGAGCGTCAGGCGGCCCAGGTCGCGGCGCTCGCCCTCGGTGAGGGTGTGCTGCCCGGCGCGTTGGCGCGGCGCCGCCTGGGGCTCGAGGCTGACGGCGTAGGTCCCGGGCACCAGGTCGCTCAGCTCGAAGCGTCCCGAGGCGTCGCTCTCGGTCACGCCGTAGAGGTTCGCGCCGCCCTGCTGCAGGGCGCTGACGCGGGCCGCGGCGGCGGGGCAGCCCTCGGCGTCGACGAGGGTGCCGAAGAAGCTGGCGCTGGGCAGGGCGCTGCGCGGGACGACGATGCGCAGGGCCGGACCACCTGGCCGCTCGAGGCGCCGGGTGTGCACGTTGGCGGGCTGCAGGGGGCCGAGGGTCAGGTGCAGGCTGAGGGGCTCGTCGGGGCAGCCGAGGACCGCGAACTGGCCGTCGTCGTCGGTGCGCGTGCGCTCGCTCCAGAGGACGCCGGACTCCGGGTCGCCGACGCTGCCGACCGCGGTCACCGACCAGCCCACCCAGGGCCTGCCGCTGGCGTCGACGACGCGGCCCCGGACCGTGAGCCCCGGATCGAGCACCGGGTCCCAGCGCGTGTCGAGGCCCGGGCTGAGGGTCAGCTCGCGCTCGACGCTGCCGACGCCGGACTTGCGCGCCAGCACCGTGGTGACGGGGCTCAGGTCCTCGAGTCGGTACTCGCCGCGCTCGTCGCTGCGCACGCGCAGGAAGTCGTGGCTGAGCACGTCTCCGACCTGGACCTCGGCCCCGGGCAGTGGCGTTCCGTCCGGGGCCTCGACGCGCCCGAAGAGATGCGCCCCGGGGGTCAGGCGCGGGTCGTGCCGCAGGTCGTCGCCGGAGCGGGTCTCGAGCTGCACGCGGTAGGGGGCGAAGCCCGGGTGACGCAACTGCAGGGCACAGCGCCCGGGTTCGATCGAGTCGACGCCGAAGCGGCCCTCTTCGTCGCACTCGACCTCGAGGGGAATCGCGCCGTGCAGGCGCGCGCCGTCCTCGCCGTAGGTCTGGGGGCGGGGGGCCGGGGTGAGGCGCACGCGGGCCGCGGCGAGGGGCGTGCCGTCGAGGGCGGCGACCCGGCCGTGGATGCGCGCGGCGCCGGGGGCCAGGACGAAGCGCAGCTCGAGCACGCCGTCCGCCCGGGCGTCGAGGCGGCGCAGGCGCGAAGCGCGCGCACCCCGTGCGAAGGCGCCGACGCTGCGGCCCTCGGAGACACCGAGCAGCTCGAAGCGCCCGTCCGTGTCCGTCGTGGCGGCCACCTCTCCGGAGGCGCTGTTGCCGTAGTCGGAGACCCAGACGCGTGCGCCCGGCAGGGGGTCGCCCTGGTGGTCGACGACGACGCCGCGCACGGTCAGCCCGCGGGGCAGGAGCTCGGTGTGCTCGCGCTCTTCGCCGGCGCCGACCTCGACCTGGAAGCTGAGGCCCAGGGCGTCGTAGAAGCGACAGGTTCCGGGGGCCAGGTCGGAGAGCTGCAGGGTGCCATCGGCGCCCGTGCGCGCGCGGCGCGGCGCCGGGTTGGGATCGAGGGAGCGCGCCTCGTGCACCTCGAAGCCGCGCCCGGCGACGGGCTCGCGCGAGTCCTCCCACAGGAGGCGCAGGGAGAGGGAGCCGCGGGTGGCGCGGCGGCCCGGTGCGCAGGGCGCGCTCGCTGGCTGCGGCGCGTCACGCAGCTCCGGTTGCGCGAGCACGGGCGCGGGCGCGGGCGCGCTGGGCGGCCGCAGCAGGGCGACGTCCTCGCCCTGGGCTGCGGCGACGGACGCCGGTAGCACAGGGTCGCCGCTGGGGGTGGCGGCCTGCCACAGGACGGCGCCCAGGGTGAGTCCGGCCGCGGCAGCGGCGAGCTTCCAGTGTGTTCCCATCCACAGGGCTCCGCTCGCGGCGCTGGAGGTGACGCTGGCGAGGCCGGCCGCAGCGGCGTCGCCCCGTGGGGTGGCGCAGGCGAGTAGCCCCGCGCTCCAGGTCTCGCGCCCTCCGCAGGAGCGGTCGAGGTCCGCGCGCAGCCGCTCGAGCCCGCGCCGCAGGCGGCTGTACACGGTGGCGCGGGGCAGGCCCAGGCGGCGTGCCATCTCTTCGGGGGCGAGGCCTTCGTAGAAGCGCAGCAGCACGGCGCCGCGGAAGGGCTCGTCGAGGCGCGCGACGGCCTCGGTGACCTGGCGCAGGAGGTCGAGCTCGAGGGCCTCGTCGAGGGTGGAGGGTAGGGCCTCGTCGCGGGCTGCCCGCGCCTCGCGCCGCGTGCGCCGCTCGCCGCCGCGCAGGCGGCGCAGGGCCAGACGCCGCGTGACCTGGGCCAGCCAGGCGCGCAGCGAGGAGCTCGAGCGCGGCCCGTGCTCGAGGGCCACGAGCCAGGTGTCCTGGGCCACGTCATCCGCCTGCGCCTCGTCGCGCAGGAGCTGCAACGCCAGCCCGCGGACGAAGCCGCTGTGGCGCAGGAGGGACTCGGGAGCAGGGGGCTGCATTGGCGGGAGCGTGCGACGGTCAGAAAGGAGAGCCCGCCGCCGGTGGAGATTCTCCCGAAAAGGCCCGTTCGTACGAACGGGCATGTTGCCGCCTCCAAGAGGGAAACGGGCCGCGCCCAACAAGGACGCGACCCGCTTCCACGAGAGAGAGAGGCCACGGCAGCCGAGGTTTTTCACCCCGACCGCCGCGAACCTATGAAGCTCGCTCCTTCTTCTTGGCGTCCGCGTTCGAGCCGCGGTCCGTGAATTGCTCGGCCTCGGTCGAGCCCGCCAGGGCGGTGGTCGACGAGTGGCCTCCGGAGACGGCCTGGGCGACCAGGTCGAAGTAGCCGGTGCCGACCTCGCGCTGGTGGCGGGTCGCGGTGTAGCCGCTCTCTTCGCTGGCGAACTCGGCCTGCTGCAGGCGCGAGTAGGCCGCCATGCCCTCGTCGCGGTAGCCGCTGGCCAGCTCGAACATGCCGTGGTTCAGGGCGTGGAAGCCCGCCAGGGTGACGAACTGGAACTTGTAGCCCATGGCGCCCAGCTCGCGCTGGAACTTGGCGATGGTGGCGTCGTCCAGGTTGGCCTTCCAGTTGAACGACGGCGAGCAGTTGTAGGCCAGGAGCTTGCCCGGGAACTCGGCGTGGATCGCATCCGCGAACTTGCGCGCCTGCTCCAGGTCCGGACGGCTGGTCTCGCACCAGATGAGGTCCGCGTAGGGGGCGTAGGCCAGCCCGCGGGCGATGGCCTGGTCGATTCCGGGGCGCGTGTGGAAGAAGCCCTCCGGCGTGCGCTCGCCCGTGATGAAGGCGTGATCGCGGGGGTCGATGTCACTCGTGATCAGGGCCGCTGCGTCCGCGTCGGTGCGGGCCACCAGGATCGTGGCCACGCCCGAGACGTCGGCGGCCAGGCGCGCGGCGTTCAGGGTGCGCACGAAGGTCTGGGTCGGGACCAGGACCTTGCCGCCCAGGTGGCCGCACTTCTTCTCGGAGGCCAGCTGGTCCTCGAAGTGCACGCCGGCGGCGCCCGCCTCGATCATGCCCTTCATCAGCTCGAAGGCGTTGAGCGGGCCGCCGAAGCCGGCCTCGGCGTCCGCCACGATGGGCGCGAACCACTCGGTCGAGAAGTCGCCCTCGGCGTGGGCGATCTGGTCCGCACGCTGCAAGCACTGGTTGATGCGCTTGACCACCTGCGGGACGCTGTTCGCCGGGTAGAGGCTCTGGTCGGGGTACATCTGGCCCGCGACGTTGGCGTCGGCGGCGACCTGCCAGCCGGAGAGGTAGATCGCCTTCAGGCCAGCCTTGACCTGCTGCATGGCCTGGTTACCCGTCAGCGCGCCCAGCGCGTTCACGTAGCTTTCGTCGTGCAACAGCTTCCAGAGCCGCTCGGCGCCCCGCGCCGCCAAGGTGTGCTCGATGAGCACCGATCCGCGCAGACGCTGCACGTCCTCGGGTGAGTAGTCGCGTTGAATTCCGTTCCAGCGCTTGGCGCTGATCTCGTTGCCGTTGGTCCATTCCGGAAGGTAGGGGGTCTTCATGTCTCTATTGCTCTCTCTGTTTCGCCGCTGCGCGGACTAGTTGATCTGCTCGTACGCGACGAGCGTGAGGAAGTCTTCGAGCTCCTCGGCCGTCACCAGTTGCTCGAAGAGGTCGGCGGCCTGCTTGAAGCGGCCGCTCTCGAAACGGGCCGGACCCAGGTCGCGGGCCAGGGCGGCGAGCTCGTCGCGCAGCACGGCGCGCAGCAGCTCGACGTTCACACGGCGGCCGTCGTCGAGGAAGGCGCCGTGGCGCACCTGCTGCCAGAGCTGCGTGCGCGAGATCTCGGCGGTCGCGGCGTCCTCCATCAGGCCCTCGATGGGCACGCAGCCCATGCCGTCCAGCCAGGCGGCGACGTAGCGCACGCCGACCGAGAGGTTGGTGCGCAGGCCGGCCTCCGTCAGGGGGCCGCTGGGCAGCTCGAGCAGGTGGTGTGCATCGATGTGACGCCAGGGGCGCGGGGCGTCGATCTGGTGCGGGGCGTCGCCCAGCACGCGCTGGAACTCGGCGTGGGCCGTCTCGAACAGGCCCGGGTGGGCGATCCAGGTGCCGTCGTGGCCGTTGAGGGCCTCGCGCCGCTTGTCGCGGGCGACCCGCGCCAGGGCGGCCGCGTTCTTCGCTTCGTCGTCCTTGACCGGGATCTGGGCGGCCATGCCGCCGATGGCGTGCACGCCGCGGTGGTGGCAGGTCTGGACCAGGAGCCGGCTGTAGGCGTTCAGGAAGGGCTGGTCCATGCCGACCGCGCCGCGGTCCGGCAGGACGAAGGCTTCGTGGCTCTTGAACTTCTTGATGAAGCTGAAGATGTAGTCCCAGCGACCGCAGTTCAGACCCGCGGAGTGCTCGCGCAGCTCGAAGAGGATCTCGTCCATCTCGAAGGCGGCCAGGATCGTCTCGATCAGGACGGTGGCCTTGATCGTGCCGGTCGGGATCCCGAGGGCCGCCTGGGCGTGGACGAAGACCTCGTTCCACAGGCGTGCCTCGTGGTGGCTCTCGAGCTTCGGCAGGTAGAAGTAGGGGCCGCTGCCGCGGGCGATCAGCTCGTGCGCGTTGTGGAAGAAGAACAGCCCGAAGTCGAACAGGGCGGCCGAGATCGAGCGACCATCGACCTGCACGTGGCGCTCGACCATGTGCCAGCCGCGGGGGCGCACCATCAGCGTGGCCGTGTGCTCGTTCAGGCGGTAGGACTTGCCGCTCGTGGGGTGATCGAACTCGATCGTGCGACGCACCGCGTCGAACAGGTTGACCTGGCCGTCGAGGAGGTTGGCGAAGGTCGGCGAGGTCGAGTCCTCGAAGTCCGCCATGAACACCTGGGCGGGGGAGTTGAGGGCGTTGATGATCATCTTGCGGTCCACCGGACCGGTGATCTCGACGCGCCGGTTCTGGAGGTCGGCGGGCACGGGCTGCACCGTCCACTCGCCCAGGCGCGCGCCGCGGGTCTCCTCGAGGAAGTCGGGACGCTCGCCGGCGTCGAGGCGCTCCTGGATGCGTACCCGGCGCTCGAGCAGGGCCTCCCGGCGCGGCCCGAAGGCGCGCTCCAGGGCGGCCACGAAGGCCAGGGCCGCGGGGCTCAGGAGCTCGATCTGGCGCGCCGTGGGCTGGCCCGTGAGGGTGACTCCGGTGGGCAGCTTGAGGGCCTGGAACGACCCCTGGGGCGCCCCGAGGGCGTTTTCTTCGATGTGCAGCGGCTTCATACTTCCCTCCCTGGTTGACCTCGAACGCCGAAGACTAGACCGCTCCGGACGACGGGGTCGGAGGCTCTTCATAAAAAGGCGTTCCTAGGGGTTGACACCCTTCCCTATGGTGTGCCGACGCCATGTTCCGCCCCCCCCCCCCCCCCCCGCGCCCCCCCCCCCAGCCCCCGGGCCAGGCCCAGGCCCCGGCCCAGCGGGGCCGCAGTAAGTGCCCCCCCCCCCCCAGGGGCCCCCCCCCCGGCGGGTCGTCCCCCCGCCAGGCCCG
>JAJFFA010000156.1 GCA_021776885.1 Planctomycetota bacterium | reverse complement strand
AGAGGCCGACGAGGACGACACGATCCACGCCCGCCTGTCCAAGACCGCCAAGGGCCTGCGCAAGCAGCTGAAGGAGATCAAGGAGCGCCTGCGCGCTCCACGCGACGCCCCGGGCATCTCGCCGGACCACTCGATCTCGTCGCTTGTCGGAACGGCCCAGTGGACCGTGGGCAGCCACCGCGGCGCCCCGACCCAGGCCGCACAGCGCGCCTACGAGCGCGCGCAACGCGAGCTGACCCGCGCCCTCGAGGACCTGAACACGGTCCTGGCGAACGACCTGCCGGCCTTCCGCGCCGAGGTCGAGGCCGAGGGCGTGCGCTTGATGCCCGAGGAGCAGCCGATCGAGCTGCCCTGACGCTGCACGGTCCCCGGGCGGCGCAGAAGGCGCTGCCCCGGGAGCCTGCCTGGGCGCTGCGACTTGTCCTCGGTTGCGCGATCGGGTTGCCTCTTGGGCATGCAGCCCCTCAACGCGTCGGTCTTCTTCGTCTGCGCCCTCTCGCTTCCCGCCGCCGCCCAGGATCAGGCGCCGCGTGAGCTACGCGTCGCGACGAAGGCCGCGGAGCCCTTCGCGATGAAGGCCGAGGACGGGAGCTGGAGCGGGCTGTCGATCGAGCTCTGGGAGCGCATCGCCGGCCAGCTCGGGTACGCGACGACCTGGGTCGAGCTGCCGCTCGAGGGCATGCTCGAGGCCGTGGCGCAGGGCCAGGTCGACGTCGCCGCCGCGGCCTTGACCGTGACGACCGAGCGCGAGGAGCGGCTCGACTTCACCCACTCGTTCCTGACCTCCGGGCTGGCCATCGCCGTGCCCTACGCCGAAGAGAACCGCTGGTGGAGTCTCGTGTCGGGGCTGGTGTCGGTGGGCTTCCTGCAGGCGGTGGGGGGCCTGCTCGCCATCCTCGGCGGGGTGGGGGCGCTGGTCTGGCTGCTGGAGCGGCGGCGCAACGAGCAGTTCGGAGGCAAGGGGCTCACGGGCCTCGGGTCGGGACTGTGGTTCTCGGCCGTGACCATGACCACCGTCGGCTACGGCGACAAGTCGCCGGTGACCTTCGCCGGGCGCGTCGTCGGCCTGATCTGGATGTTCGCCAGCATCCTCATGATCTCGGGGGTCACGGCGGCGATCGCGTCCAGCCTGACCGTGCGCCAGCTCGAGTCGCGCATCCGTGGACCCGAGGACCTGCCCTCTGCGCGGGTGGCCACGGTGGAGGCGTCCACCGCCGCGACCTGGTTGCGGCGCCGTGGCATCCTGTTCCGCGCGGTGCCCTCGGTGTCCGCGGCCCTGGCGCTGGTGACCCGCGGCGAGGCCGACGCCGTGGTCTACGACGCGCCGATCCTGCAGTACCTGACGGGCGCGGCCCAGCCGCCAGAGCTGCGCGTCCTGCCGCGCACCTTCGAGCGCCAGGACTACGCCCTGGCCCTGCCCCCCGGGAGCGAGCTGCGCGAGCCCCTCAACCGCAAGCTGCTCGAGATAGTGGCCTCGGACGACTTCGAGGAGCTGCGCGCGCGCGACCTCGGGCGTTGAGGCGGGCGTTGAGGCGATCGCCGGTGGATCACTCGCCGCGCAGGCGCGGGCGCAGGCCGCGGGCCAGGCGCACCTTGGCGCGGCTGTGCAGCTCCTGGGCGGCGCGCACGGAGCGGCCGAGCTCCTCGGCGATGGCGTCCCAGGACTCGCCTTCATAGTCGCGCAAGAGAATCACCGCGCGCTGGTCGGCGCCCAGCTGGGCGACGGCTGCGTCGACCAGGGCGATCAGTTCCTGGCGCGAGACGCGCCCGTCGGGCGAGGTGTCGTCCGCGGGCAGCTGGAAGGCGACCGCCGTGCCGTCGGCCCCCGCTGGCCTGGCGTCCAGGGGCACCTCGCGCGCGGCGTCGCGCTTCTTGCTCGCGTAGCGGTCCACGAGGTCGCTGATCTGGTGCAGGGCGATGCGCCGCAACCAGCCCATGACGCTGCCCTTCCCGCGGTACTCGAAGTCGGCCAGCTTGCGCATGGCGACGTGCAGCGTCTCCTGCACCACGTCCTCGGGCTCGCAGCGCGCCTGCACCCGGGGGTACTCGGCCAGGCGCACGCGCACGCTGCGCAGGAGGCGCTCGCGGTAGCGCAGGAGGAAGCCGTTGACCGCCTGCGTGTCGCCCTGCTTCGCGCGCTGCACGTAGAGCAGCGACTCCGCCGCATCGTCGGTCGGGGGCGGCGCGTCGAAGCTCGACTGGAACGGGTCGGGCATGGAGTCCGGGCCAGGGCCGCTCAGGCCCCGGCCGCCTCCAGGACCTCCTCCTCCGTGAGCTGGCGCGGCGTGCGCTTGGCCAGGGCCAGCACATTGTCGATGCGCGCATCCGTCGGGTCGATGCCGCGCTTCTCGAGGAACCAGGTCACGTTGGAGCGCCCGCTCATCGGCCCGACGGCGATCACCTGCTCGAGGCCGAAGAGGTCCGCGGGCACGCCCGAGTAGACGCGGTTGGCGAGCCAGGCGTCGCCCTTGCGGTAGGCCTTGATCACGGCCGCGGCGTGCACGCCGGTCGAGGTCTCGAAGGCGTCCTTGCCGAAGACCGGGTAGTTGCTCTGCACCGGCATGCCCACCGCCTGGCTGGCGACGCGCACGTACTCACCCAGCTTCGACAGGTCGTTGTCTATCGTCCCGTTCAGCTTGAGGTTCGCGAGCAGGAGGTCCATCTCCGTGTTGCCCGTGCGCTCGCCGACTCCCAGGGCCGTGGCGTGCAAGCGCGTCGCCCCCGCCTCGAGGGCGGCGATCGAGTTGATCAGGCCCAGGCCGCGGTCGCGGTGGCCGTGCCAGTCAATGCCGACGTCGACGCCCAGCTCGTCGACCAGAGCCTTCACGAAACCGACCACTCTGCGCACGCCCTCGGGGGTGGCGTGGCCGCAGGTGTCGCAGATGCAGATGCGCTTGGCGCCGGCCTCGATCGCCGTGGTGTACAGGGCGCGCACGGTGTCCGGGTGGGCGCGGGTCGTGTCCTCGGTGACGAACATGGAGGGCAGGCCCTCCTGGGTGCAGAACTCGATCGCGTCGCGCGAGAGGTCGAGCATGCGCTGGAGCTCCCAGCCCTCGGCGAACTGGCGGATCGGGCTCGAGCCGATGAAGGCGCAGACCTCGACCGGCGCGCCCGTGGCCTGGACGATCTCGACCACCGGTGCGATGTCCGCCACCAGGGTGCGGCAGGCGACGTTGGGCGTGATCGCCATCCCGACCATCTCCTTGGCCAGGGTCAGGATGTGCTCGCGCGCCCGCTCGCTGGCCCCCGGCAGGCCGATGTCGGCCGTGTCGATCCCGAGCTCGTCCATCAGGTGGATCAGGCGCAGCTTCTCGTCCAGCTCGGGGTCCCGGGCCGAGGGACTCTGGAGCCCGTCGCGCAGGGTCTCGTCGTCGAACTGGACCTTGCCCGCGGCCGGCAGGGGCGCGTTCCAGTCGTAGATCAGGTCCTTCTCGTTCATGCCTTGGCGTCGGGGGGGGCGGAGGCGGGCGGGGGTGAACTCAACCCGCATCCTAGCGTTGACTAGCCCTTCGGCCCCACCGCGATAAGCTCTCGGCCCGTGAACCCCCGTGTCCTCAAGTTCGGCGGCATGGCGCTGCGTGACGGCTCGGCCGTACGCCGCGCCCTGGCCCTGGTGGCGTCCTGTGGCGGCGAGAGGCCGGTTCTGGTGGTCAGCGCCCATGGCGAGACCACCGGCATGCTGCGTCGGGCTGCCCATGCCGCCGCCAGCGGGGAGGCCTATTCCGAGCCCCTGCGCGCCGTCCGGCTGGCCCACCGCGGCCTGCTGGCCCAGCTCGGTCTCGATCCCGAGACCTGCGACCGCTACCTGGCCCTGTTCACCCACATCGCCGAGGCGATCGCCGCCCGCCGCCAGCTCGTGCGCCGCGACCTCGACGCCGCCCTCTCCCTGGGCGAGCGCATGAGCGCCCGCATCGTCGCCCGCGCCCTGGTCGCCGCGGGGGTCGACGCCACCCCGGTCGACGCCTGGGACCTGGGGCTCGCCTACGACTCGGGGTCCTCCCTGGCCGGCAGCGCCCAGGTGCGCGCGCGCCTGGACGAGCTCGAGGGCGTGCCGGTGGTCACGGGCTTCGTGGCCAAGGACTCGCACGGGAACCTGACCACCCTCGGGCCCGATGGGTCCGACCTCTCCGCCGCCGTGCTGGCCGAGGCCCTGGGGGCCGAGGAGCTACAGCTGTGGAAGACCGTCGGCGGGGTGTCGAGCGCGGACCCGAGCCTGGTCCCGGAGGCCCACGTCCTCTCCGCCCTGCGCTACGACGAGGCGGCGACCCTGGCCCGGCTGGGCGCCAGGGTGCTGCACGCGAACACGATCGAGCCGGTCGAGCGCGCGCGCATCCCCGTACGCGTGCGTGACGTCGACAACCCGGGCGCCATGGGCACGGGCATCGACGCGGAAGGGGCGGGCGGGCTGCGCCGCTTGCCCTTCGCCCTCGTCGCCGTCGAGCCCGCGGAGCAGGACGTCGCTCGCATCCAGCTCGTGGGCGGCAACGCGGCGCGCCTGGCCAGCGACGCGACCCGATTGCTCGCGGCGGAAGGCGTCGAGGTGCTCGACGTCGCCCAGACCCACGCCCCCGTTCCGCTGCTCGACCTGGGGCTAGCAGGCCGGCAGCGGGTCGCGGCGCTGCGCATCTTGCACGCCGCCTTCGTGCCGGCGGAAGTGGTGCTGCGCCGATGAGCTCGAGCGAGCGCGACCACTCGCCCTCCGCCAGGGAGTTCCAGGAGCTGCTCGCGGTGTCGCCCAGCAAGGCGGCGGCCCTGGCCGGGGAGGCCCACGCCGCCGACGTCGCGGACTGGCTGCAGGACGTCGACGACGAAGACGCCTGGCAGGTCTTCCACGAGCTCGAGACGGAGCTCCAGGCGGATGTGCTCGAGTTCGCCGAGCAGGGGCTGCGCGAGGGCCTCGTCTCGCGCCTGTCCGCCGGCGACCTGCGCGAGATCGTCGAGGAGCTGCCCAGCGACGAGGCGGTCGACGTCCTGGCCCAGGCCGACCAGCGCGTGGCGGAGGACGTGCTCAGCGCGATCCCCGACGAGCTCGAGGACGAGCTGCGCGTCCTGGCCTCCTACCCGCCCGAGTCCGCCGGGGGCGTGATGACCTCCGAGTTCGTGGCGGTGTCCCCGAACGCGCGCATCGGCGACGCGGTCAAGGAGGTGCGCAAGGAGGGCGAGGAGGCCGAGGCCGAGCTGGGCGTGTTCGTGCTGGACATCGACAACCGCCCGGTGGGGTTCCTGTCCGAGCACGCGCTCCTGACCCACCCGATCCACACCCCCGTGGTCGACGTCATGGTCGACGCCTTCACGGTGCACGCCCAGGCGGACCAGGAGGAGGCGGCGGGCATCGTGTCGAAGTACGGCCTGTCCTCCCTGGCCGTGGTGGACGGCGGCGGCG
>JAJFFA010000155.1 GCA_021776885.1 Planctomycetota bacterium | reverse complement strand
GCGAGCGCGTGCTCGCCGCTGCCGGCTTCGCGCCCCTCGCCGGCACCGGGAGCGACGACGTGTGCGAGCTGCGCAAGATGTTCGCCCTGCCCGAGGCCCGTGGTCTCGGACTCGGGCGTCAGCTGCTCGAGCGCTGCCTCGCCGCCGCCCGCGCCGCCGGCTACCGCACGTGCTACCTCGAGACCCTGCGGCACATGCACCGCGCCATCGCCCTGTACGAAGCCGCGGGCTTCCGCGCCCTCGAGGCGCCCCGGGGCGACACCGGGCACTTCGCCTGCAACGGCTTCTACACCCTCGACCTGGAAGGCTGACCCATGCTCGCAGCTCTCGTCCTGACCCTCGCCCTCTGCCCCGGCGAAGACCCCGCCTGCGCAACCTGGGCGCGCCGCATCGAGTGGCCCGAGGGCGAGGGGCCGAACGCGCGCGAGCACGCCGCCCTCGTCCTCGATGCCGCGCGCGAGCGCCTGGTGCTGTTCTTCGGCTCCGGCTACGTGCCCTACGGCACGCCCCTGGGAGACGTGTGGAGTTTCGACCTGGCGACGGACACCTGGACCGAGCTCGGGCTCGCGGGCGACGCGATCGTCGCCGCCGGCGCCCGCCGCGCGGCCCCCACAGCGCGGGGGGTGGTCCTCCACGGCGGCTACGGAGCGGGGCTCACGCCCCTCGCCGGACTCTTTCGCCTCGAGCTCGAGGACGACCATGTCTGGGTCGAAGAGCTCGAGCAGCACGACCCGCCCCCGGCGCGCGCGCTACACGGGTTCGCGCACGACGCCGAGCGCGCGCGCTTCATCGTGTATGGCGGCGCGACGGACGAGCAGGTCTTCGGGGACACCTGGATCGGTGAGCACTCCGCCGCTGGGGTGCGCTGGGAGGAGCTCGACGCGCCGGACGGCCCAGGCCCGCGCTTCGGCTTCGCCTTCGCCCACGACGCGGCCCGCGAGCGCCTGCTGGTGTGCGGAGGCCAGCTCCCGCCCGAGAGCGCAGACGCGCGAGTGAACACGGCGCGCGACCTCTGGGCCCTCGACCTGCGCGCGGACGCGCCGACCTGGGCGCTGATCGCCGAGTACGAGGAGCAGGACTTCCCGGGCCGCCGCAATCCGGCCTTCGCCTTCGACGAAGCGAGCGGTGACCTGCTGGTCTGGGGCGGAACCGGCGACGGCGCGAGCGCCCTCGAGGACCTCTTCGTGGTGCACACCCGCCAGCCCGACGCCCCCGTGCAGCGCGTGCCCCAGGCCGCGACCCTGCCCACCCGCGCCTCCGGCTTCGGCGTGGTCGACCCGCGTGCGCGGCGCGCCTACCTGGGCTTCGGCAACACGGCCAGCGGCCGCTACACGGACCTGGTGGAGGTCCGCCTCGGCGCGGCAGGTGAGAAGCGCTAGACCCGGCGGTACGGCGGCTCCAAACCTGGTTCCGTACCGCCTACTCGTAGTCGCGCGGCGCCCGCGGCTGGACCCCGAGGGCTTCGTAGTCGAAGCCGCTCGGCAGCGGGTCGTAGTCGCCGACGATCTCGACGCTCGAGTCAGCCCGCACCTGATCCTCCATCCCGAGGCACCAGTAGACCGCGTTGAGGGTCAGGCGCCGCAGGCCGGCACTCTCGAAGTCCTTCGCGCTGCCCATGGTCGTGTGGAACACGCGCGCCGTCTTGCCGACCCGGTTCGTCCAGGTCTTGACCCAGGCCACGGGCAGGGGAATCAGCGACTCGTTGGGCGGGTCCGAGGGTGAGCGGCCGGTCAGGGGCTGCCCCATGACCAGCGGCACGCAGCCCGCCGGCAGGCCTCCTCCCTCGGGGTAGGTGCGGTAGACGTCGGAGGGCCCCCAGATGTCGTCGACACCGGTCAGTACGGGATGCTCGGCGTTCTCCTCGACCGGGGTTCCGCGGGTCGAGTCCTGGTGCCAGCGACCATGGTGGCCACGGAACGCGCCGCCGAGGATGTCATCGCCGAAGTCGAGCGACTGGCCGTCCTTCACGTAGTCGAAGCCGATGAAGCCGTGGTTGGCCGTGCGCAGCCCGACCACCGGCTTGCCCGCGTCGAGGTACGCGTAGATGTGCTGCAGCTGGTTCTCCGGCAGGCTGATCAGGCGGCTGAAGAGGATCAAGAGGTCCGCGCTCTGCAGGTGTTCGAGCCCGGGGATGTCGTGCACCACCGTCTCGTCCTGCCACTGGATCAGCTGCGTGGGATCCACCAGCCGCTCTTCGTTCAGGCTGAAGAGCACCGTGGTGTGGAATCCGTGGTGCGTCGCCAGGATTCTGGCCAGCATGGGCAGGGACTGCTCGCTGCGGTACTCCTGGTCGGCCGCGACCAGCACGATGTGCTTGCCGCGTCCCGGGCCCTCTTTCGCGCCTTCGTACGTCAGCCAGAGCGGGCTCTCGGGTACCGGATGCTCCCGGGCGTCGCTCGCTTCAGTGTCGTCCGCTTCAGCCAGTGCCTCGGCGACCCGGCCCTGGGGCTCGGGTGCCCCTGGAACCTCGTTCACGGTGTAGTACGCGTGTCGGTGCAGCAGCTGCGCGCCGTCGCGGGAGCGCAGGTCGCCCAGGTCGAACTCGTGCACGTGTCCGCGCGTCAGGCTGTCCAGTCGAAGCGTCGCCCGGCGCCCATCGTCCGAGAGCTGGACCGCGAGCACCTCCGGGCGGGTCTGGTCCACCTCGGGTCCACCGTAGCCCGCGTGGTAGATATGGGTGAACGTGCTGAGCGCGTAGCTGTCCGGGTCTACGCCCGTGCGCGCATCGAGCGGCCGGGTGAAGGCGACCTCGAACCCGTCGGGGGTGATGCGGATGCGCTCGATCTCGAACGGCATCTCGCCCGTCCAGTCCAGGCGCTGGAGCGCAAAGGGCTCGAGCCCGCGCACCGGCCAGCCGCGGTTGGTGCCGCCGCAGAGCAGGTTGCCCGCGGGGGTGAACTGGACGTCGAGGATGCCCGTGGACAGGCCCTCGCGGAAGGGATAGCAGGCGCCCTGCCAGACCCCGTTCACCTCCTCCGTCGTGGCGCGCATGATCAGGGACAGGGTGTAGTCGCCGACGAAGATCTGGTCCTCGAAGGGACCGAAGCGGCCGCCGCTGCGGTTCACGACGAAGCCCGAGATCGAGCGGCCCATGCGGATGTAGGGGAAGATCACGGCGTAGGGCACGAGCTCGGGCACGCGCTCGAGCTCGGTCAACACCCGCGAGCCGCTGGTCGGCTCGAGCGGGGGCGGTCCCATGCTCGAGGCGTACTCGTACCAGTTGAAGCTGATCGGATGGCCCATGAAGCCCGCCGGCCTCACGGCCTTCAGGCTGCACGAGGAGTTCCACGGCCCCTGGCTCTCGGTGTAGAACAGGCTGCCGTGCTCGTTCGGGCCGATTCCCGCCGGGCTGCGCAGACCGCTGGCGATGGGAACGCTCTCCCCGTCGGGCGTGACCCGCAGCACCCAGCCGCGGAACAGCGCGCGCGAGTTGTAGGACTGGGACAGTCCCAGGGCGACATGCAGGTTGCCCTCGGCGTCGAACTTCGAGCCGAAGGCGTACTCGTGGTAGTTCTCGTAGCCCCAGGCCGCGGAGAGCGTGTCGAAGCGATCCGCGCGCCCGTCCCCGTCGCTGTCGGTGATGCGCGTCAGCTCGCAGCTCTGGGTCACGTAGAGGGCACCGTCCATGTGGGCGAGGCCGAAGATCTCGTCGAGGCCGGTGGCGAACAGATGATAGGAGGGGTCGGGCTTGTCGACGTCCACCTGAGCCACGAAGTAGATGTCTCCGTGACGCG
>JAJFFA010000154.1 GCA_021776885.1 Planctomycetota bacterium | reverse complement strand
CGCCCGGCAGGCCGCGGCGGAAACTAGCCCCGGCTCCGCGCGCGGGGGGGCGCGCCCGGGCCCGTGTGGAAAAGGTTTCCAGGGCTTCCCTGGGGTTCCCGGTCGATGGACACAAGTCCTGACCAGGCCCCTCGTTGTGGGAATCGTCCGCGCGCGTTAGAGTCGTCCCGTCCGGCATGCCTCAGACCCCCGGTCTGCGAGGGGGGTAGGCTAGCTGGATGGCGGGTTCGGCTCTCTTCCGCCCAAGCACCCCAGATCGACAACGCGACCCGATGCGCAAAACTCTCCTTACGTACACAAAGCCCCACGTCCAAGAGGATCCGCTCTCGATGATCCTGGGCATCGCCTACATGGGCGCGATGCTGGAGCGCGAGGGGCACCCGGTAGCGCTCGCCGACGAGCGCATCGAGACCGATCAGTCGATGAAGGAGCACATCGCTCAGAACGACGTGATCGGCTTCAGCGCCCTGACGCCGAACATCCGGCGCGCGATCGCCTGGGCCAAGTACGCCAAGGAGCAGGGCAAGACGACGATCATGGGCGGACCCCACGCCTCGGTCGACCAGGGCGTGTTCCTCGACAGCGGTCACTTCGACTACGTCCTCAAGGGCGAGGCGGAGTACACGATGCCGCAGTTCCTCAAGGCCCTCGAGGGGGACGACGAGGCGGCCATGGCCGAGATCCCGGGCCTCGCGGCGATGCGCGAGGGCGAGCTGATCATCGACAACCCGGCTCCGCCGCTGATCAAGAAGCTCGACGACATCCCGATGCCGGCGCGCCATCTGTTGCCGATGGACGCGTACTTCAAGAACAACCCCGAGCACCTGATCTACATCTTCACGACGCGGGGATGCCCCTTCAAATGCATCTTCTGCCAGAAGGAGCTCACGGGTCGCGGCTTCCGCGTGCGCTCGACCGAGGCGATCGTCGACGAGCTCGAGCACATCATCAAGACCTACGATCCGGGCGTGATCCTGTTCGTGGACGAGATCTTGACCCTGCGCAAGAAGCGCATCCACGAGATGTGCGACGAGATCCTGCGCCGCGGTCTGAAGTTCGAGTGGGTCGCGAACACCCGCGCCGACTGCGTGGACTACCCGCTGCTCAAGCACATGCACCGTGCCGGGTGCCGCCGCATCTACTACGGTTGGGAGTCGGGCAGCCAGCGCATGCTGGACGTGCTCAAGAAGGACCTGACCCCCGAGGTGATCGTCAACGCCGCCAAGATGACCCGCCGCGCGGGGATCTGGGCCAAGGTCTACCTGATCGTGGGTAGCCCGGGTGAGACCGCCCAGGACGTGGCGGAGACCGAGAAGGTCCTGCGCCTCGCCGGTCCCGACCTGATCCGCGTGTCGGTCTTCAACCCGCTGATCGGCACCGAGTCGTGGGACAACTACCAGGCCTCGATCGACATCTCGGACCTGTCGGAGAACTACGTCTCCTCGAACCGCTCGGGCTACAAGCACGAGCACTTCAGCCAGGTCGAGCTCGAGGAGCTGCGCAAGAACATCGTGCGCAGCTACGAGCGCTGGTACTACTCCATGCCCCAGCGCCTGCGTCGCATCTACGAGCGCGCGCTCTACTACATGGAGAACCCGAAGTACGGCAAGAAGCGCATCGGCCGCGCCGTCGGCCTGGTGCCGCCGCCCAAGCGCCTCGTCGTCACGAACCACCACTAGCGGGCTGCTAGGGTGACCGCGACAGGCCGGCCGTGACGGCCGGCCGTCATGTTGCGATGCGGGTGGGGAGCCGGGCTAGCGATACGCCCGGTCGACCCAGCGCTTCCAGGCCTTGTCGAAGTCCTCGGGTTCGAGGTCGAAGGCCTCGGACAGGGCGCGCTCCTGGCGCGCGACGAGGGCGCCTTCGCCCTCGGGAAGGGCAGCGCAGACCCGCTTGATGAACGGGCCCAGGTCGCCGCTGTGCTCCTCGAAGAGGTAGTCCACACGGCCCCAGACCAGCATGTGCGTCGGGTCGTCGAGCTCGTCGCGGGTGGTCCAGGCCAGCATCTCACGCGTGCTCGGGAAGTCGCCGTTCTTGACCCGGGCGCGGATGCGCGGGGGCCAGTCCCAGGCGTCCTCCATGCTGCCCAGCGCCGCGTTGCCGAAGACGTTGTAGCGCGGGTCGACCCGGCGCGAGTAGACGTGGCCCACGCCCTGGGCGAGCCACACGGGCGGGGCGTGGGCGGCCTGCTCCAGGCGCGCCAGGAGGTTCAGGGCGACGCTGCGTGCGACCAGGGCGTGCAGGGCCGTGTCGTTGTCGTAGAAGCTCTCGAGCTGCTCCGCGGCGCAGGCGAAGAGCACGGTCCCGGCATGGGGCTCGAAGACGCGCATGGGCGTCTCCGCTGGCAGCTGGTGGTAGCGCTGCATGTAGCGCGCGAAGGTCGAGCTGTTCGCGCAGAGCAAGAGCTGGTGCTTCTCGTCGGGCAGCAGCGGCCCGTCGTCCTGGCCCACACCGAAGTCCTCGGCGAAGCGCTCGAAGAGCTCCTCGGCGCGCTGGGCGAAGAGGTGCAGGCGCAGCCAGCGGTCCAGCTCGTTGACCCCGGCCTTGACCCGCGGCAGCTGCTTCGAGAGGCGCTTCAGCTCGGCCTCGATCTTGTTGCGCTCGACCTGGTCCGTGGCGATGGTGTAGCTGGCCAGGCTCGAGCCGATGCGGAAGTGCTCGGTCTCGACCCACAGGAGCGGCACCCCACCCAGGTGCTCCACCACGGCGCTGGTCGTCGCCCCGGGGACCCACAGGAACGGGCCGAAGGAGCCGTAGCCCACGCGCTCGACGTACTTCTCCTGGCCCCGGGTGTAGGGGTCGACCTCGGGCGGCGCGTCGTCCTGGAGAGCGGCCGTGGGGCGGGCGAGCCCGGCCGCCAGCAGGGCGGCCAGGCCGGCGGCCAGGGCGACGCCGCTCACCGCGCGGCGGTCGGCTCCGCGGCGCGCAGCTCGAGCTCGGTCAGCTCGCGCACCTGCGCGTCCAGCTCGGCGCGCTCCGTGGCCAGGGCCTCGAGGGCGCGCTCGACCTTCCTCAGCTTGGAGGAGTCCGAGCCGTACTTCTCGATCAGCTTCACGGCCTGTGCCCTCTCCTGGGCCAGCTCGATGTCGAGTCGATCGTACTCGTCGAGCAGCTTGGCCAGGGCCTTCAGGGGCGTGCGCGTACTGCCCTCGTAGGAGGAGTCCAGCAGCGAGGTCATCGACTTCCACAGGGCCGTGCGCGAGGTCTCGTCCTCGAGCGGCACCAGGTCGCCGCCGTCCCAGCGGCTGACGAACAGGTGCGCCGAATCGTTGTCGGGGAAGAGCGCGTGGAATGGGCTGTTCGGGTTCTCGCTGGTGTCGGGCGGCAGCTTCACGCAGTGGAACCAGCGCATCAAGAGCAGCGTCTTCTCGTTGTCCGCGCCGGAGGTCAAGAGCGCCTCGTCGGTGCCCGCGCAGACCATGCACTCGCGCAGCACCAGCAGCGGGCGGCGGTCGTCGCCGGCCAGGGCGCGCAGGGCTTCGTCACGCGGCAGGGCGCGGCGCTCCTTCTGGGCCACCGTGCGGCCCGTCTCTTCGGCGCCCGCGGCAAGGTCGATCGGGTAGTTCCAGTCGATGTCGAGCAGCTGGGCGGAGGTGACGAGGCGCGGGGCCGCGCCGACGCGCATGGCTGTGGTGAGGACACTCCCCACCTTGACCGTCTTGGGCTTTCAGCAGCCGAGGGCGCTGACGGGTGCGCCGAGCAGGGCCAGGCACCAGGCGCCGAAGATGAGGCGCCAGACGGGGAGCGAGGGGCAGCAGCGAAGCATGGGGGACCTCCTTGGGGCGGGGCCTCCGAGTCTAGCAGGCGGTTTCACCCAGGGCCGGCCGCCAGGGCCCGGATCTCGTCCTCGGAGCTCTCGGCGCCCAGGATTTGCCGCAGGGCCTGCTCCAGGACCTCGTCGCGACCGTCGCGCAGGCCCTCGACGCTGGGCAGCACGTACACGTCGGGCACGATGCCCACGCGCTGGGTCGGGCGTCCGTCGGGATAGAACACGCCGATGCCGCTGATCTTGGTGTGCAGTCCGCCCGGCAGGGGCAGGGCCGAGACGTTGCCGTCGGCCCCGGCCGTCGTGCTGCCCACGACCAGGGCCCCGGGGGCAGCACGCAGGGCCATGGCCGTGTACTCCGCCTGGCTCTGGGACACCTCGTCCACCAGGATCACGACCTGACCCGCGTAGTGCGGCTTGCGCGGGGGGATCGAGACCGGCCCGCCCAGCTGGAAGGCCCCCGGATTCGAGGCCTCGGCCCGGGTGAAGCGCGCGAAGGGGGTGGCGCGTTCGACCAGGTGGCCGCCGAGGGTGAAGGGCACGAACTCGCTGGGGTAGTTGCGCACGTCGATCACGAGGCCG
>JAJFFA010000153.1 GCA_021776885.1 Planctomycetota bacterium | reverse complement strand
GGGGCCTGGGGGGGTGGCCGGCTGCGCGCTGGGCCCGACCGTTGGGGCGGGGGGGGGGGGGGGCGTGCTGGGTCATGCCCTGTCCTGGCGGAGGAGCGGGGGGGGGGGCCGAAGACGGGGGGTGGTGGAGGATAGGGGATTTGAACCCCTGACCTCTTGAATGCCATTCAAGCGCTCTACCAACTGAGCTAATCCCCCAGTTTTTCGTCGACCGGGTCGCGTTCGGGGAGGATCCCCGTCCGGGCTCGAAGGGCGAGAGCATGGGCGCCGGCGGGGGCGGAGTCAAGCTTCAGCCGGGTCCCGTTGGCGCCCGAGGGCGAGCGGGGGCGGGTTGGGCCAGGTTGAGACGGCGTACCCTGGTCGGGACCTCGCCCCAGGCCTATTCTCAGCGACTCAACGCCGAGGGGGCCCGCTTGACACGGGCCCCTTCTCTTGATTGGACGAGAAACGACGTGCGACAAGCCTACGACCCCACCACGCACGAGGCCCGCTGGCAGGCCGCCTGGGACGAGCAGCAGTGCTTCCGCGCGCTCAACCCCGGCGACCCTGGCTTCGACCCCGGGCGCGAGAAGTACTACGTGCTCGACATGTTCCCGTACCCCTCCGGGGCGGGGCTCCACGCGGGCCACGGGGTCAACTACGTCGGCACGGACATCGTCGCGCGGCGGGCCTGGATGGAGGGCAAGAACGTCCTGCACCCGATGGGCTGGGACGCCTTCGGCCTGCCGGCCGAGCAATACGCGATCCAGACCGGCAAGCAGCCGGCCGAAACGACGGCCGAGAACACGGACAACTTCCGGCGTCAGCTCAAGCGCATCGGTGTCTGCTACGACTGGGCGCGGGAGATCAACACCAGCCATCCGCGCTACTACCGCTGGACCCAGTGGCTGTTCAAGCGCCTGTTCCAGCGCGGCCTGGCGTACCAGACCGAGGTCGCGGTGTGGTGGTGTGAGGAGCTCAAGACCGTGCTGGCCAACGAGGAGGTCATCAACGGGCGCTCCGAACGCGGCAACCACCCCTGCGAACGCCGGCCCCTGCGCCAGTGGGTGCTGCGCATCACCGCCTACGCCGACCGCCTGCTCGCCGACCTGGAGGGCCTGGACTGGCCCGAGTCGATCAAGGCCCAGCAGCGCGAGTGGATCGGACGCTCCGAGGGCGCCGACGTGACCTTCCACACCGAGCAGGCCCAGGGCGCTGACCCGATCACGATCTTCACCACCTGCCCGGACACCCTGTGGGGGGCGACCTTCCTGGTCCTGTCCCCGGAGCACGAGCTGGTGCCGCGCCTGACCAGTGCGCAGCAGCGCGGGGCGGTCGAGGCCTACATCGCCCAGGCCGCGAGCAAGTCCGAGCTGGAGCGCACCGACCTGGCCAAGGAGAAGACCGGCGTGTTCACCGGCTCCTACGCCACGAACCCCGCCTTCGAGGCCGGCGACCCGCGGGCGCGGGTGCCGATCTGGATCGCCGACTACGTGCTCTCGACCTACGGCACCGGCGCGATCATGGCCGTCCCCGGCCACGACGAGCGTGACTGGGAGTTCGCCAAGACCTTCGACCTCGACATCGTCGAGGTGATCCGGCCCCCGGACGGCACCCCGGGGGTCGCGGACGACGTCTGCTACCCCGGCGGCAAGGGCGGCGGGACGGCGGTCAACAGCGGCCCCCTGGATGGCCTGGAGACTGCGGCCGCCAAGGCCAAGGCGATCGAGTTCGTCGAGCAGCGCGGGATCGGCAAGGCGCGCGTCAACTACAAGCTGCGCGACTGGGTCTTCTCGCGTCAGCGCTACTGGGGCGAGCCCTTCCCCCTGCTGCACCGGGCCGACGGCGAGACGGTCGCCGTACGCGACGAGGACCTGCCGGTCGAGCTGCCGCCGATGGAGGACTTCACGCCCTCCGCCGACGGCTCGCCGCCCCTGGCCCGCGCCGGCGACTGGGTCCAGACCCAGGATCCCTCCGACGGAACTCCCGCGACCCGCGACACCGACACCATGCCCGGCTGGGCCGGCTCGTGCTGGTACTGGCTGCGCTACATGGACCCGGAGAACGACGAGGCCGCGTTCTCGAAGGAGGTCGAGGAGTACTGGGGGCCGGTCGACCTCTACGTCGGCGGGGCGTCCCACGCCGTGATGCACCTCCTGTACGCCCGCTTCTGGCACAAGGTCTTCTACGACGAGGGCCTGGTCTCGACCGCGGAGCCGTTCCAGCGCCTGTTCAACCAGGGCATGATCCAGGCCTTCGCCTACCAGGACGACACGGGACGCCTGGTCTCGCCCCATGACGTCGACGACGAGGGCGGCCGCTTCGTGCGCCGCGCCGATGGCGCCGAGGTGCAGCAGGTCGTGACCAAGATGGCCAAGCAGCTGGGCAACGTGGTCAACCCGGTCGACGTGATCGACGACTGGGGCGCCGACGCGTTCCGCCTGTACGAGATGTTCATGGGACCCCTGGCCGACAGCAAGCCCTGGAACCCGCGCGATATCCCGGGCTGCCGGCGCTTCCTCGAGCGCACCTGGCGCGTCTTCGTCGACGAGGACTCGCAGGCTGCGCTGCGGCCCGAGCTGGCCGAGGAGCGCGGGATCGAGGGCGAGCAGACCCAGGCCCTCGAGCGCGAGTGGAACCAGGCCCTGGCGCGCATCAACGACTCCTTCGCGCGCTTCAACTTCAACACGGCGGTCGCCGCCTTCATGACCTTCGTCAACGAGGCGACCAAGCGCCCCGGTGCCCTGGTGCGCAGCCAGGCCGAGCGCTTCGTGCGCGCCCTCTCGCCCTTCGCGCCGCACCTGGCCGAGGAGCTCTGGAGTCGCCTGGGGCACACCACCCTGGTCGCCCGGGACTCCTGGCCCGCGGTCGACGAGGGCTGGCTGGCCGCCGACGACTTCGAGCTGATCGTGCAGGTGCTGGGCAAGGTGCGCGGCAAGGTGCGCGCTCCGAAGGACGCCTCCAAGCAGGAGCTGGAGCGCCTCGCGATCGAGGCGGTGGCGGACAAGCTGGAGGGCAAGGACCTGATCAAGACGATCGTTGTTCCAGGCCGACTGGTGAACTTGGTGGTCAGATAGGCTGCATATGAACCTATTCTTGCAGGAAGATGTGCTCGGCTTCGCGCGCGCGCTGGTGCAGCGCAGCCCCGCCCACGAGACCGAGGTCAGCGTCGCCGGTGTGCAGGACAGCTTCGTGCGTTTCGGCGCCCAGGGGCCGTCCCAGAACGCCGACCGCGAGCGCGCCGAGGTCTCGATCCGGGTGCGCTTGAAGGAGGGCGAGGGCTACCGCGAGGCCCGCGCCACCTGCGGCAGTCTGGCCGACGCCGACGCCGATGCCGCCCTGGGACGGGCCCTGGCCCTGGCCCGGGTCAGCGAGCCGAACGCCGAACTGCCGCCCCTCGGCGGGGCCGTCAACGTGCCCGAGACCGCGGCCCAGCGGCCGACCATGGACCACAGCTTTCGCGAGAAGGCCAAGGCGGTGGGGCGCGCCCTCGAGGCCTGCCGCGCCCAGGACCTCCTGCCCGCGGGCCTGTTCCAGACGACGGCCCTCTCCCGCGGCCTGGTGAACTCCGCCGGGCGCGAGGTGTTCGGCGCGCGCTCGCGGGCGTCCTTCGCGCTCACCGCCAGCTCGGGGGCCCCCGACGGGTCGGGGCTCTCGGGCGAGGGTTCGGGCTTCGCAGAGTCGATCTCGGACAACGTGGAGCGGGTCGACACGCAGGGGGTCGTGGAGCGCGCCGTGGCCAAGGCCGTCTCGAGCCGCGCGCCGCGCGCCCTCGCTGCGGGTGAGTACACGGTCGTGCTGGAGCCGGCGGCCGTCAGTTCGCTGCTGCTCTTCGCCGCCTACCACGGCTTCGGCGCCCAGGAGGTGTCCGAGAGGTCCTCCCTGCTCTGCGGCCGGATCGGTGAGACCCTGTTCCCCGAGGAGCTGACCCTGGTCGACGACGCGGCGAACCCGGTCTACTCGGGCTTCTCCTTCGACGGCGAGGGCGCCCCGCGCCAGCGCGCGGTGCTGCTCTCGGGCGGTCGCCTGGGCCAGCCCGTGACCGACGCGCGCTGGTCGAAGAAGCTCGGCGTCGCGAACACGGGGCACGGCAAGCAGCAGCCCACGACCGACGGCCCGTCCCCCGAGAACCTGATCCTGGCGCCGGGTGCGGCCTCGCGCGAAAACCTGATCGCCGGGGTCGAGCGCGGCCTGCTGGTCACCCAGTTCCACTACACGAACATGATCGAGCCCCTGGACCTGGTCCTGACCGGCATGACCCGCAACGGGACGTACTGGATCGAGGGCGGCGAGGTGCAGCACCCGGTGCGCAACCTGCGCTTCACCCAGAGCCTGGTCGGCGCCCTGCAGGCGGTGACGGGCATCGGTCGCGAACAGGAGGTCGCGGGCGCCCTGTTCGACGGCGAACTGGTCGCGCCCGCCGTACGCATCGACGGCTTCCGCTTCACCTCTTCCACCGATTTCTGAGACCCAAGCCATGATGGACATCGCTCGCTCCGCCGTCGAAGCGGCCCTCTCGGGCGGCGCGGACTACGCCGACGCGCGGGTCACGCGCCTCTCCTGCGAGGAGCTGGTCGTGCGCAACGGCAGCCTCGGTTCGGCCGAGGCGCCCGAGGACATGGGCATCGGCGTGCGCGTGCTGAAGGACGGTGCCTGGGGCTTCGGCGCCCTGCCCCTGGGGCGCGCCGTCGGCCTGGAGGGAGGCCAGCGCGCGGGGGCCGACGCCGCGCGCCGCGCCGTGCGCTCCGCCGCCGCCCTGGCACCGATGCGCAGCGAGCCCGTGCGTCTGGCCGGGAACGAGGGCCACGTCGACGAGTACTCGACGCCCCTCGAGATCGATCCCTTCGGCATCTCGCTCGAGGACAAGGTCGGCCTCCTGCGGCTTGCCGACGAGTCGATGAGCGGCGCCGACGAGACGGTCGTGCGCGAGTCGAGCCTGTCCCTGCGGCGCGAGGAGCAGTGGCACGCGTCGAGCGAGGGCGCCGCCCTGCACCAGGTGCTCGTGCGCAGCGGTGCCGGGATCGCCACGACCGCGGCCGCCCACGGCCAGGTCGAACGGCGCAGTCACCCGGCGTCCTTCGGTGGCAACTACAAGTGCGCCGGCTGGGAGCACGTCCTGGACATGGACCTGGTCGAGCACGGCCCGCGGGTGCGCGACGAGTCGGTGGCCCTGTGCTCCGCGCCCGCCTGTCCCGAGGGCAAGCGCACCCTGATCCTGGGGGGCAGCCAGCTCATGCTGCAGATCCACGAGTCCGTCGGGCACCCGACGGAGCTCGACCGCGTGTATGGCGACGAGGTCGACCTGGCGGGTTCGTCCTTTCTGACGACGGACAAGCTCGCGTCGTTCCGCTACGGCTCGGAGCTGGTCAACCTGGTCGCGGACTCGACCGTCGCTGGCGGGCTGGACACCCGCGGCTTCGACGACGAGTGCGTGCCCTCGGGGCGCTGGCCCATCGTCAAGGACGGCATGTTCACGGGCTACCTCACCGGCCGCGAGTGGGCCGAGCGCGTGGGCGAGGAGAAGAGCCGCGGCTCGAGCCGCGCCGAGGGCTGGTACAACCCGCCGATCGTGCGCATCACGAACCTGTCCCTCATGCCCGGGAGCTGGGCCTTCGAGGACCTCCTGGCCGACACCGAGGACGGGGCGATCTACGCCGACACCGTGCGCATGTGGTCGATCGACCAGCGCCGACTGAACTTCCAGTTCACCTGCGAGGCGGCCTGGGAAATCCAGGGCGGGAAGCTCGGCCGGCTCCTGCGGCGTCCGACGTACCAGGGCTCGACCCCCGAGTTCTGGGCGGGCTGCGATGCGATCTGCGACGCCTCGTCCTGGGAGCTGTGGGGCGTGCCGAACTGCGGCAAGGGCAACCCCATGCAGGTGGCGGAGATGAGCCACGGGGCCTCACCGGCGCGCTTCCGTAATGTGAGCTTCGTGGGTTCCGAGGCCTGAGCGTGTTCGGGTAACGTAAAGGTGGGCTGCAAAGGGCCTGCACGGCGTCCTCCCGGGACGCTCGGGTTCCCTTGGAGTTTGGCGGAACCCGACGCGCCATCCAGCAGTCCTACGCCCACGTATTATTCTGTGGCTGTCCCCCCGACCCGACTCCCGCGGGTCCCGCTACGTCTGCCCGTCCAACCTCTCGCCCCCCCCTTTTTCGGCCATGCTTCGTCCTGCCCGTTTTCAGAGGCTGCTGCTCGGCTTTCGTTCGTTCCTTTGCGCCGCCGGTCTGGCGCTCTCGAGCCCCGCCGCAACGGGCCAGAGCGTCGACTTCAGCCTACCGGCCCAATCGGGCGCCGAGACGGACGGGACGCTGACCGCGACGGTCGAGCTGTCCCTGATCTCGGCCCTGGACGTGGTGGTGGACTACACCGTCGGCGGCACGGCCCTCGAAGGCAGCGACTTCAGCGTCGCGCCGAATCCGGTCACGATCAGCGCCGGCAGCCTGACCGCGGACATCACGATCACCCTGACCGACGACGCTCTCGACGAGGACGCCGAGACCATCGTCCTGACCCTGCTCGATCCGCCCAACGCCGACCTGGGCACGGTCACGGTGCACACGGCCACGGTCTCCGACGACGACCCTGAGCCGACGCTCCAGTTCGACCTCAGCTCGAGCAGCGTGGGCGAGGGAGCGGGCACGACCGCCCTCAGCCTGAGTCTCTCGGCGCCCTCGGGGCGCCCGGTCAGCGTGCCATTCAGCGCCTCGGGGACGGCGATCGATCCCGACGACTACACCTTCGCCACGTCCAGCCCGCTCTCGATCCCGGCCGGCGACATGACGGCCAGCATCGACCTGAGTCCCGTCGACGACGCGCTGTTCGAGGGCGACGAGGGCGTCCAGGTGGATCTCGGAACGCCGACGAACGCGGGCCTGGGGGCGAACACGTCGCACCTCGTCACCCTGAGCGACGACGACCCCGAGCCGACGCTCCAGTTCGATCTCAGCTCGAGCAGCGTGGGGGAGGGAGCGGGCACGACGGCCCTCAGCCTGAGCCTGTCGGCGCCCTCCGGGCTCGCCGTCAGCGTGCCGTTCAGCGCCTCGGGGACGGCGACCGATCCCGACGACTACACCTTGGCCACGGCCAGTCCGCTCATGATCCCGGCCGGCGACACGCTGGCCAGCATCGACCTGAGCCCCGCGGACGACGGGCTGTTCGAGGGCGACGAGGACGTCCAGGTGGATCTCGGAACGCCGGCGAACGCCGGCCTGGGCGCGAACACGTCTCACCTCGTCACCCTGACCGATGACGAGCCCACGCCCACGCTCGAGTTCGAGCTCGCGGCGCAGACCGTGGCCGAGTCGGTCGGCATGACGAGCTTCGACCTCGTGCTCTCGGGCCCCTCCGCGGATCCCGTGAGTGCGGGCTACCAGTCGACCGGCAGCGCCGTCGAGCCCGCGGACTTCAGTGCGACCCCCAACCCTGCGCTCTTCGCCCCCGGCGAGACGCGCGTCACCCTCCAGCTCGCCGTCGTCGACGACGGCGACGTCGAGGGCCAGGAGGCGATCGAGCTGACCCTCGACGCGCCGCTCGGCGCCGATCTCGGCACGCAGACGGTGCACACGACGACGGTCACGGACAACGAGGGGCCGGAGGTGCGCTTCGTGCTCGCCAGCCAGAGCGTGGGCGAGGGCTCGGGCACTGCCCTGGTCACGGTCGAGCTCTCGCAGCAGGGGCTCAGCGACATCGAGGTCTCCCTGGCCGTGGCCGGGGACGCGACCGAGGGCGTCGACTACACCCTCAGCCCGAACCCGGTGCTGATCCCGGCCGGCTCCCTCTCGCAGGACATCACCCTGACCCTGAACGACGACGCCCTCGACGAGTTCGACGAGGGCATCGACCTGACCCTGGGGACGCCGACCAACGCGATGCTCGGGGCCCCGGCCAACCACGTCACCACCCTGACCGACGACGACCCCTTGCCGACGGTGCAGTTCCGTCTGCTGCGCACGAGCTGGGGCGAGGACGAGGGGCCCTTCGGAATCGACGTGGACCTGTCCGAGGTGTCGGGCCGCGACGTCCTGCTCGACCTCGCCACGAGCGGCCGCGCCAAGCAGGGACCCGACTACGCCCTGACACCCCAGCCCTTCAGCATCCCGGCCGGGTCGTCCTCGGCGCAGCTGACCTTCACGCCCAACGACGATGCGTTCCGCGAGGGAGCGGAGCAATCCCAGATCTCGATCGCCGGCACGACCCACGCGGATCCGGGCCTGCGCCTGGACTACACCGTGCGCCTGCTGGATGACGAGGACGTCACCTCGCAGCCGACGGTGCGGGCCCTGAGCGTCGACAGCCCGAGCCTCGACCTCGGCGGGCCGATCCGAGGCGGTGAGCAGTCGGCGCCCCAGACGGTCACGGTTCGCAACGAGGACCTGTTCGACACCGTGACCGTCCTGGGGGCCGCCACCCGGGGCGGCGACAAGGACAGCTTCAGTGTCCTGTACCCCGAGGGCGCACCGCCCATCGTCCTCGGCCCGGGCCAGGAGACGACCTTCGACGTGGTGCTCTCGCCGACCGTGCGCGGCAGCGTGGCGAGTTCCGCCGTCGTGCTCCAGACGCCGGCGGGCGTGGTCACCTCCCGCGTCTCCCTGAGCGGTCTGGCCGTGGGCCCCACCGGGGGCGAGCTCCTGGTCAACGTAGGAGACGTGTACCTGGCCTCGACCGGTGACCTCTGGAACGCCGAGTACGGCCTGGTGTCGAGCAACACGACCACGTTCACGACCCTGAACGTTGCGGGCACCGACGACCCCGAGCTCTACGCCTTCTCGCGTCGTGGTACCAACCTGATACCGCTCAGCTACGCCTTCGCTCTCGATGACGGGGCCTACGACGTGATCCTGCACTTCGTCGAGCCGACGAAGATGAACACGGGGCAGCGCCTGCTGGATATCAGCCTCGAGGGCCAGGTCGTGCTGACCGGGCTCGATCTCTTCGGCCAGGCGGGGAACCGCAGCGCGTACCAGGAGACCCTGCGTACCGTGGTCGAAGACGGGCAGCTCGACCTCTCGATCGCCGCCACCGTCTCGAACCCCGTGCTGTCCGCGATTGAGGTGCGCTCGGTGCCCGTCGTCTCGGTGACCCCCGAGGTGCTCGACTACTTCATCGTCGACCAGGGCGAGTTCGTCACCCAGCCGATCAACGTCCACAACACCGGTCTGCACGAGGCGCTGATCGACACGGTCACGTTCCAGATCGTTCAAGGTTCCGCGGCCGACTTCTCGATCCAGGTCGAGGGCCAGGAATACTTCGGCTCCTCCGTCACGGCCTCCCACTCGGTCGCGTCCATCGTCGCGCCGGGCACCTCGATGCCGTACCTGATCACCTTCCAGCCGACGGCTCACGAGGACCACCAGGTCGATCTTCAGCTGTCGGGCAGCTTCGACGAGACCCTCGAGGTTACCCTCGGCGCGACCGGTGGGGCGGATGCCGACTGGGGCTTCCTGCACCCCGTGCTCGACTCGGACCCGGCCCTGATCGTCGACTACGAGCTGGACGGTAGCGAGGACGTGCGGCTGCTCGGGTCAGAGTCCCATACCCACGAGCCGGGGCACATTCTGACCGCCTTCGAGTGGAGCGAGGGTGGCGTGCCCTTCGCCTCCGTCGCCGATCCGAACCGCATCTTCAGCGTGGGCGACACCTCGGTCTCGCTGACGATCACCGACGACAACGCGCCGGCCAGCACGGCGACCGACGAGCGCACGATCTCGGTCTTCTCGGCCAACGCGGTCCCGGGGCCCCTGGCCACCTACTACTCGGACCGCGACCCGCTCAGCTTGCTGGACGCGGTGCCGGCCCAGGCGGACTTCGTCGAGCGGCTGGCGGGCCTGCAGCTGTTCGCGAAGAACGGTCTTGTCTCGGGTAGTCCCTACGCCGGGGATGTGATGGTCGTGATCGAGGCTGACTTCGACGTCGCCACGCCGGCCAGCTACGAGTTCGTCGTGAACGGCGGGGCGGGCCAGCGCATCGAGGTCGATGGGATGCTCGGCGGAGGACCGCTGGCCCTCGCGGCGGGCGCCCATTCGCTCCAGGTACGGGTCGCCCTCGAGGACCTGCTCGACCTGCCGCTCAGCGTCGACGTTCTGATCGACAGCGTCCTGGATCCGAGCTTTGCTCAGGGGCTGACCCACGGCGAGCTGGGCGTGCCCCCCGTGATCCACGACATGCCCACCATCGGCAACGACCTGGGCGGCAACCTGATCTCGATCTTCGGCTTCGGTTTCTATCCCGAGGCTCAGGTGGTGGTGCACTGGGGGGCACAGGACTTCCTGCGCCAGCACCTCGTGAGCTACTCCGCGGACCGCCTGGAGCTGCTCTCCCCGCCCGGCACGGGCCAGGTGCAGGTGACGGTCGAGACCCCCGCGGGCCTCAGCGAGGCGCGCACCTTCACCTACTCGCCCACGGGGCCCGTGCCGATCACCTTCGACCTGCCGCCGGCCGGGATAGTCTCCGCGGCCGGGGCGACCCGCGGCGAGTGGGGGCCCGACGGGCGCTTCTACGTCGGCCAGATCTCGGGTGAGATCAAGGCGATCACCTACGACGAGGACTACACCGCCATCGACGTGCAGACCTATGCGGGAGTCTCGGGACTGAACAACAGCGACGTGCTGGGGATCGCCTTCAACCCCTGGGATCCGCCCTCGCCGGTTCGCATCTACGTCTCCCACGGTGAGCACTTCTTGAACGGCGGAGGCTCCTTCTCCGGGCCTTCGCCCTACACCGGGCAGGTCAGCCGCCTGACGGGGCCGAACTTCGACACGCCGGAGTACCTGATCACGCGTCTGCCGACGTCGAACCACGACCACTCGGTCAACGGCATGCTCTTCGACGACAACGGCGACCTGCTGGTCAACGTGGGCGGCAACACCAACGCCGGGGTCAAGTGGCCGCAGATCGGCGATCTCTTCGAGTCGCCCCTCTCGGGCGCGGTACTCGAGGCACCGATCTGGCGCCCCGACTTCAACGGCACGATCGCCTACATCGAGACCCAGACGGGGGTCGTCAACAACGACCAGGTCTTCGGTGACATGGTCGACGTCAGGCCCGGGAGCCACGTCGCGCCCCTCGCGGTCGGTATCCGCAACGGTTTCGACCTGACCCTGACCACCTGGGGCGACATCTACGTCACCGACAACGGTCCGAACAACGGCTTCGGGCCCGAGTCGACCGGGGCCCAGGCCACCAGCGGGAACCACCCGCAGACACCGGACGAGCTGCAGCTCCTGGAACCCGGCGCCTTCTATGGCCACCCCAACCGCAACCGCGGACGCTACGACCCGCGTCAGAACGTCTACCATGGGGTCGTCGAGCCCTCGATTCCGGGCGTGTTCACGCAGAACATCGCGACCCTGGAGTCGTCGACGAACGGCCTGGTCGAGTACCGCGCCCAGACCTTCAACGGGCAGATGCGCGGCGAGCTCCTGGTGCAGAAGTGGAACTTCCGCAGCCGGCGTTTGAAGCTCAACGCGTCGCGCGACGCGGTCGTCGAAGTGAACGACGTGTTCCCCCATGTCAGCGCCCTGGACGTCAACATCGGGCCCGGCGGGGCGATCGTCTCCGTGGACTACTCGGGCAATCGGGTCGCGGTGCTGGTGCCCGACGACATCTCCGTGGTCGGGCTGGCGGTGCACGACGTCTTCCCGTGGCGCGCGCCCGCCGGCGGCGGGACGCGCTTCGTTCTGGGCGGAGAGAACTTCGGCACCAGCCTCGGGGCGACGAGCGTCACCTTCGACGGCATCGCGGCCAACCTCACGTCGGTGAGCGAGAAGCGCATCGTCGGTGTCGTGCCGGCCCACCCGGCGGCCCCGGAGGGGCTGGTCGACATCGAGATCACGGTCGGGCTGGACAGCGTGATGCTGCCGGCGTCTTTCCGCTACCTGGCCCCGACGCCCGGCGCGGGGCACGGCACCTGGAACACCCGCGCGCCCCTGCCCCAGCCCCTGGGGGAGGTCTCCGCCGCGGTGATCGAGGGCCAGATGTACCTGGTGGGGGAGGGCAACGCCGCCACCTTCGCCTACGACATCCTGGGCAACACCTGGCGCTCGGACCTGGCCGTGCGGCCCTTCAACGGCAACCACCACGGCTCCGAGGTCGTCGCCGGCAAGTGGTACCTGATCGGGGGGCTGTCGAGCGGGGCGGGCCGGGTGCAGATCTACGATCCCGTGCTCGACTCCTGGTCGAGCGGGGCGACGATGCCCTGGAGCGGCGGCTCCGTGGCGACCTGCGTGATCGATGGCCTGATCTACGCCGCCGGCGGGATCGTCGGCTCCTCGACGGTCAACAACGTCGCGGTCTACGACCCCTTGCTCGACACCTGGACGGCGCTCCCGAGCCTGCCCAGCGGCGTGAACCACGCGGCCGCGTCGACGGATGGCGAGCGCTTCTACGTCTTCGGCGGACGCCAGGGCCCCAACATGCCCCAGCCCGGCTTCGACGACGTGCAGGTCTACGATCCCATGACCGCATCCTGGGACTCGAGCGACGCACCCCTCTCCGACCTCGAGCCCCTGCCCGAGGGCCGCGGGGGTACGGGTCACGCGGTCTACTACCGCGGAGAGTTCTACGTCATGGGCGGCGAGACGAACGACCCGGGCGACCCGAGTGCGACCCTCGACCGGGTCTACCCGCAGGTCTACGCCTACGACCCCCTGACCCACACCTGGCGCCGTGACGCCGACCTGCCGACAGCGCGCCACGGGATCTACCCCGTGCGCTTCCAGGGCAGGATCCTGGTCGCGGGCGGCGGCGTGATCTTCGGGAACTCCCAGACGACCGAGCTCGAGGTCTTCCGCCGCTACTAGCGGCGCGGGCTTGTCGAGTGGGCCATCCACGGCGGAGCCGTCCTCCCGCAAGGGCGCTCTTCGGCTCCGGCTCGAGAAGCAAGCGGCATGCCGTACCCGAGCGGGCACGGCGGGTGGCCCCTGTTGAGGTGCAATGTCGCGTACCGCTGCGCTTGAAATAGGCAGATAATAGCTCTGGTTGCGGCGCACGTCTTTCTTCGACTTTCCGCGAACCTTTCGGGTTCCAGTGCGTCCATGGGGGTGGAGGGTTTGATGCGCTACCGACAGCGAACGTTCGACGATGACGGGCCCGGAGGACCGCGGCCTGGATCGGGTAGGAAGAAGAAGCCGGACGCCGGTGGGTCCCATGCGAAGCGCGAGCGGGTGAAGCGGGCGCATCCGGTGCTCGTCACGATGAAGCTCGTGCCGGACTTGCCTTCGATGCGGCGAAACGAGGTGCG
>JAJFFA010000152.1 GCA_021776885.1 Planctomycetota bacterium | reverse complement strand
GATGTCCGCCGCCGTACGCTCACGGCTGGGATCCATGCGCATATCGAGGGGTCCGTCGGCGCGGAAGCTGAAGCCGCGCTCGGGCTTGTCGAGCTGCATCGAGCTGGCGCCGACGTCCATCAACACCCCCACCGGCGCGGGCAGCCGCAGCTTGCGCACCACGTGGGCCATGGAGGACATGCGCGCGTGGACCAGCTGCACGCGGTCTTCGAAGCGCGCCAGCCGCTCCTGGGCCAGCTCGAGGATCTCGGGGTCCTGATCGAGGCCCAGGATCTGGACGCCGGGGAAGTGCTCGAGCAGCTTCTCGCTATGCCCCCCCGCGCCGGCGGTCGCATCGACCACCCAACCCTCGAGGGGCTCGGCGCCCTGCGCGAGATAGCCGAGAACCTCCTCCGCCAGGACGGGGGTGTGTACGCCCCTCCACCGTTCGCTCATCGCTGCCTCCCAGTGACTCTGGGGACCCGGTCGGGATCTCCTGGGGCTGAACACACGGAACGCGGACTGCGTCATGCGGCACCTCCATTCGTGCTAGCCGACGTGCTGCGGCCGCGCGCCTGCTTGGTGAGCGCCAGGGCGAACTCGGACAGGGCTTCCTCGTTGCCCTGCTCCATGGCGGCGTACCTGGCCGGCTGCCAGATCTCGATCCGGTTGCGCATGCCGCAGAGGACGACCTCGCCCTCGATCCCGGCCAGCTTCAGGAACTTGTCAGGGATCAGGAAGCGGCCGGACGCATCCAGGACGATGCGGGTCGTGAAGCGGAAGACGGCGCGCTGGGTGGCGAGGTCATCGGCCCCGGCGAAGGCCTGGGTGTCCATGCGATCCAGGGCGCGCTCGAACTCCGCTTCCGGAAAGAGGTACAGACAATGGTCCAGGCCCCGAGTTAATACGGCAGCGCGCGAGCCGTTCTCGTCGAGGGGCAGTCCCGCGTGGAACCGCTTCGGCAAGAACACCCGATTCTTGGCATCTACTGTGTGTTGCGACTCATCCCAGAACATCGAGCTTGACCCCTTGCGGCAGCGATCGTCGAGAGCCCCCTCCCGCCGGGTGAGCCCCGGGTGCACCTAAGTCCACCACGCTGACAATCTGCGCCACCCAGGTATTCTTGCGCCCCACCGGGGAGGCGCAAGGGGCGGGGCGAGGAATCCGTAAGTCGAGGGCCGGGAGAGGTTTATGGCCAGCGGCGCCATGCCACTAGATGTAGGGGGCCAGACGGCGGATCCGGGCCACCTACACCAGATCTTGTGGGGTGCGCGCCCGGAAACCCCAGCGCGGCCGCGGCCGCTGGGCGCGTGGGAAACTCCCCCACCCCGGCAGGGTCGGTCGAACGGCCCCGGGAGGCCTCCCGCGCTCAGCTCGGCTCGACGATGGCCGCCTCGGCCGTCGACTCAGCTCGGCTCGCGGCGGCCGTTTCGGCCGTTTCGGCCGTCTCGCCGGGCGCGTCCGCTGCCCCGTCGGCTTGCGGGTCCGCCTCGCCGGCCGCAGCCTCCCCGGGCAGCTCGTCCTCGCTGCCGGCCGGGTCCAGTCCCTCCGGCGTCACCGATTCGGCACCATCGAAGATCGCCTGCAGCTGCGTGCGCAGCTCCGCCATGCGCTCCGGAGTGAAGTCGAAGACGAACACCTGGAAGCGGGCGTCGCGGCGCGGGCGCTTGACGATGAAGGACTCGCCCTTGGGTCCGCGCTCGATGCGCTCGACCTTCACCCGTCGCTTGCGCATCAGCAGGAGACAGAGCACATAGCGCAGCTCTCGCAGGTTCTCCTCCTCGCGCCCCTCGAGCTCGACGAAGAGCTCCTCGAGGGCGGTCAGATCGAGCTGCACCGTGCGCTTCTTGTCCGTGTAGTGCCGCGTGCGCCACCAGAAGAGCAGCGACTCGGGTGCCGTGTCCCCATCACCTGACCCCCGGGCGGCGGGCCAGCACGCAGCGCAGACGTCGCTGCGCGTCAGCTCCCCCTCCAGCACGCGCAGGGCCGAGATGTGACGCTCCCCGTCCTCGAACCCGCGCTCGCAGTCCGCGCATCCGCCGCCACGGCGCTCGATCTTCCAATCGGCCATGGAGAGAGCCTACTGCCCCCCGGGGGAGCGATCGAGGCCCGAACCTGCGGGCCGGGCGCCCTCGCGCCAGATCCGTCGCCAGTCCGCCGGGGTGCGCTCGGCGCCCCCCAGCTGGGCCCGCAGGGCGGCCTGGCAGGCCCCGATCTCCCGCGCCGAGCCGGCCCCGAGGGCCCGCTCGAGGTGGTCGATCAACACCGGAACCAGGGCCGGATCCGCCAGACGCCCCAGGCCGGCCGCGGCGGCCGCCCGCACCGCGGGGTCCGCGTCGCGCAGGGCGCCCAGCAGGCCGGTGCGGGAGGGCCGGGGGTCCCGGGAGCGCTGGGCGCGCACGCCGAGGGCCCGCGCACAGCGCTCACGCACCAACCACTCCGGATCGCTGGCCAGGTGTTCCAGGAGACGCGCCTCGACCCCGGCCTCGTCCAGACCGTCGCCGGGCAAGGCGTTGGGCAGACGCGCCAGGAGGTCCGCCGCGCACATGCGCGCCTCGCCCCGCTCGGCCTCGAGCTGGGCCACCGTGGCGGGGATCGCCGGGCGCCCGATCTCGAACAACAGGGAGCTCGAGAGCTCCGCCGCGGCGCTGCCCCCCACCCCCATCAGCTCGGACAGGGTCGGCGCCGAGTGCTCCGACAGGCGCACCAGCTCGGCCCGCGCGCGCTCGAAGGGTCCGGCCCCCTCTTCCCCCACCAGGGTCAGGTCGACGCGGCCCCAGGCGGTCAACATCGTGCGCACCAGGTTCTCGACCAGGAAGCGCGTCTGGGCTGGATCGCGCAGAGCCACCTGCCGCCGCGCGTCCCAGTCGGGTGCGTCGGCGAGCCAGGCGCTCCACAGCTCGCGATAGGACTCGGGCAGCTCGGAGACCGGCAGGACCTTGGACTGTGCGCCGCGACCCGGCCCGGAGCACGCGGGCAACGCGAGGAGCGCAGACGCACAGGCCAGGAGCAGCGGGGCACGCGCGTCGAAGATCGGCATCTCGAGCGCGCTCAGCCGCGCAGGGCGTGACCCGAGACCTCGGCGTAGCGCTCGGCGTAGATCTCCTCGAGCCGCAGGGCCACATCCTCGACGGTGGGGATCGTCGGGCGCCCGCTGGCCAGTCGCGTGATGCGATCGCGGTCGTGGATCAGCTCGCGGATCGTCGCCGCCAGGGCCTCGGCGTTGCCGCGCTCGAACAACAGGCCGCTGACGTCATGGGTCACGTGCTCGGCCAGCCCGCCCACGTCCGTTGCGATCACCCCCATGCCGTTGCGCCAGGCCTCGTAGACCGTCAGTGGCGCGTTCTCGTACCACAGGCTGGGCACGACCAGGACGTCGAAGCCGGCCAGCACGCGGTCGATGTCGTCGGGCTCGAAGCGCCCGCGGAAGCGCACGGGGTGCCCCTCCGTCATCGTGCGCAGGTCGGCGAGGTACTCGGGGAACCAGGTCAAGGGACCATGGATCTCGAGCTCCACCGGCTCACCCTCCAGCAGGCGCAGGGCCTCGACCAGGACGTGCACGCCCTTGGCCGGATACAGCCCACCCACGAACCCCAGGCGCAGGGGTCGGTTGGCCGGCACGAGGCGCGGGCGGCGCAGGGGACCGGGGTAGCCGGCCTTGAGCAGCGAGATCCGATCGCGGTCGATCAACCCGGCGGCCGCCATGGCATCGGCCAGGAAGCGCGAGGGGGAGAGGATCGTCTGCGCCGCGTCGAGGTGCTCGCGGTGGAAGTCGATGCGGACCTTCATGGACGCGCGCAGGAGCGCCTTGCGCTTGCCCGTCCCCCCGCCCAAGGGGTGCCGCAGGAGACAGTCCAGGCAGCCCTCGACCTTGGCCGGCTCGCACAGATTGCCCTTCTCGTCGAGCAGGATCGAGCGGTCGCAGAGCAGGTGGTAGTCGTGCAGGGTCAGCACCGCGGCGCAGCCCAGCTCGCGCGCGATCGAGATGCAGTGTGCGCCCCAGCCCGACAGGTGGTGGAAGTGGACGACGTCCGGACGCTCGCGCTCGAGCACGTCGCGGAAGGCCTCGGCGGCGAGGGGCGGACGCCAGCTCTCGGCGACGCCGGAGAACTCGCGCTGGTGGATGCGCTCGATGATGCGCACGCCGTCGAGCTCGCGCTCACGCAGCAGTCCCTCGCGCAGACCGGGAACGCGCTCGCAGGCCAGACCGACCACTTCGTGCCCGCGGGCCGACAGGATGCGAGCCAGCTGGTGGGCGTGGATCTCCGTCCCCCCCACGTGCTCGGGGAGGTAGTCGTGGAGGACCTGGAGGATCTTCAAACTTCGTGGGGGGGTCGGGACGCTTCGAAGCCGAGCTCGGCCGGAGGAGTTGCAGAGCACGCGCTGTCCCAGCTGGACTCGGCCTCGGCCCGCATGCGCTCGGCGAACCACTCCTCCCGCGCAACATTGTCGGGCAAGGGGCGGGGGCCGTCCACGACTTCCCGCAGCAAGGCCAGGATGGCGTCGAGGCGACCCGAATCCGGACTGGACGCAGGCACCCCTGCGGCCAGCCGCGCCAGGGCGCCTGGCTCCTCGATCATGGAGCGCAGGACGCGTGCCAGGTCCTCGGCGTCGCCCGGCGTGTACAAGAGCGCGCCCCCCTCCCGCGCCCGCGCCTCGAAGGCCCCCGCGCGCGGAAGAACGGCCGGCAACCCGAGGTCCCGTGCTTCGTCGAGCAACACGCCCCAGGACTCGGGCGCCAGGCTCCCGCTGAGCACCAGGTGCACCGCACTGACCGGGTGCGTCGCGAGGCGTGCGGCCTCGTAGGCTCCGAAGCATTCGACGCCGGGTCCAGCGCCCTCCAGCCCGGGCGCCGCCGCTCCCGCGAGGCGCAGGCGCACATCGACGCCCGTGGTCTCGACCTCGCCCGCGACCCTGCGCAGGGCCGCGAGCAAGAGCTCCGCACCCTTGGCCCGCGACGAGTGCCCCCAGGATCCGAGCCACAGGGTCGACCCCCGTCCGGCGAAGGGCGCGAGCGCGGGCGCGAGGGCGCGTTGCGTCGTGTCGAGCTCCGCGCGCAGGGGCGCGGCCACGTCGAGGGCCGGCGCCGCCTCCCCGAGGAAGCGCGTCAGGGCCGCCGCGTGGGCGGCGCTCGGGGCCACGACGCGGGACGCGAGGGCCAGCTCCTGC
>JAJFFA010000151.1 GCA_021776885.1 Planctomycetota bacterium | reverse complement strand
TGACCCCCTCGGCGGTGCGGATCTCGAGCTGCTCCATGCCCGGATCATGCCACAAGCCCCGCGTGCCCCCGTCTCGAGAGGACCCGCCCGCGGGCGGCGGCGCCCTGTCCCGGTCCGAGCGCTCGCGCGTGCGCGAGCTCGCCTCGCTGGTCGACTTCGCCTCGCGCGCCCGCCTGCCGCGCATGACGACGCGCCAGCTCGACGCCCTGCCGCGGCTCTACCGCTTCGCGGCCTCGCTCCTGGCGCGGCTCGAGACCAGCGGCCACGATCCCTCGACCCGCGATCAGCTGCGCGCGCTCCTCGTGCGCGCCCACGGGGTGCTCTACGCCGGCCTCGAGCGCCCGCGCGAGGCCGCGCCGCAGCGCTTCCTGCGCTTCCTCCTCGACGAGTGCCCGCGCGCCGTGCGCGCGGAGTGGCGCCTGGTCGGCGCCACCTTCGCCGTGCTCTACGGACTGGCTCTGCTCAGCGCCCTGCTCGTGCACGGGGACCTGACCCTGGCCTACTCCTTCCTTGACCCGGGCGCGGTCGACGCCGAGATCGCCCAGCTGCGCGCGGTGACGCCGGGCCAGCCCTTCCGCGGCAACTTCGACTTCGGGCTGGGCCAGTCCGCCGGCTTCTCCGGCGCGATCATGGGCAACAACCTGCGCGTCGCGGCCCTGTTCTTCATCTCGGGGCTGGTGCCGCCGCTCTACCTGTTCGTGCTGGCCACCAACGGTCTGATGCTGGGCACCTACACCGCGGTCGCCGGCCACTGGGGCCAGGCCGGCTCGATCTCGTCGATCCTCTGGTGCCACGGGGTGCTCGAGCTGCAGAGTTTCGTCCTGGCGGGCAGCGCAGGGATGATCCTGCTGCGCGCCTGGATCGCCCCGGGCCCCTGGAGCCGCGCCCACGCCATGCGCCGCGAGCGCCAGCGCGCCTGGCGCGTCGCCTTCCCCGCCGCCCCCATGCTCGTGGCGGCGGGCCTGATCGAGGGCTTCGTCTCGCCCCACGCCTCCTTCGCCCTGCGCACGACCGTCGCCATCGGCAGCGGCCTCCTGCTCGTGCTCTGGATGGGGCGAGGCGTACGGCCTCGCTGACGGCTACGCTCCGGCGCGGCGCGCGTCGAGCCAGGCCGCGAGCAGCGGGGCCGCCGCCTCGGCCGGGAGAGCGTCGAGCACCCGTGCCCCCGAGCGCGCCAGCTCGGCCAGGCCGGCGCGGCGCTCCCGCTCGAGCTCGAGGGCCGCGGCCCGCACCGACACGGGCGCCCCGTCCGTCCCGGCCGCGGCGCGCCGCAGGGAGGGGTCGTCGAGGCCCGCGAAGAGCACCCGGTGGCGCTTCACGCCGGAGCTCAGGGCCTGGCGCTGGCGCTCGACGGACAGGGGGTCCGCCACGTCCGAGAGCACGATCACCAGGGCCCGACGCCGGTGGCGCACGGCCACCTCGCGCAGGGCCCGGGCCAGGTCGGACTCCTGGGACGAGGCCCTCAGATCGAAGAGCGCGTCCGTCAGGCGCACGAACTGGCGCGCCCCGCGCGCGGGGGCCACCCAGGTCGACACGCTGGCCCCGAAGGCGCAGGCGCCGACGCGGTCGCCCTTGCCCAGGGCCACCGCCGCCAGGGTCAGCACGGTGTCGAGGGCGTGGTCGAGCTTGGTCCAGCCGCGCTCCTTGCCCAGGGCCGTGGTGGCGCCCATCGGCCGCCCGCAGTCGATCAGGAAGAGCACCTCCTGCCCGCGCTCCTCCTGGTACTCGCGCACCGCCGGACGCCCACGACGGGCGAAGGCCTTCCAGTCCACCAGGCGCACGTCGTCGCCCTCGACGTAGTCGCGCAGGGACTCGAACTCGGTCAGGCCCCCGCGCCGGCGCAGGCGCCGCACGCCCAGGTCGCGCCAGCGGTCCGAGGCGGCCAGGGCCAGGGTGCGCGAGAGATTCTCGAGGGCAGGTTCGATGGCCAGGGCGCTCGATCCGGCGAGTCGCGCCTGGCGCTCCAGCAGGCCGAGGGGGCCGCGCAGGCGCAGGCGCATGTCGCCCAGGGAGTGGACCCCGCGGCGCGTGCCGCGGTAGACGCGCGTGAGCTCGAGGGGCGCGCCGCGCGCCAGGCGGCCGCGATCGGGCCCGCCCGAGGGATCCCCGGCCAGGGGTGCGGCGGGCGCGCCGTCGAGGCTGCGCTCGCGCACCTCGAAGGAGGGCGGGAAGGCCTCGAACAGCTCGAGCCCGAGCCCGGCGGCGCGGGGAAGCGCGCTGCTGTCGACCCGCACCCGGCGCGTGAAGTCGGTCGAGAGGCCCACGCGGGTGGGCAGGCTGCGCTCGACGCCCAGGCGCGCGGGGGAGGGCGTGCGCAGGAAGTCGAAGGCGCAGGCCGCAACCAGCCCCAGGTCGATCAGGAGCAGGGCCAGGCGCAGGCTCTCGACCCAGACGCAGGCCGTCGAGCACAGCAAGAGCACCAGCACCAGGCGCTCGAGCCGCCGGGTGGGGATCACCGCGGGACCTCGACCTCGTCGAGCAGGCGCGCGAGCACGTCGTCGGGGGTGCCCCCGTCGAGCTCCTCCGCCGGGTCGAGGACCACGCGGTGGCGCAAGACCGCGGGCGCGACGCGCTTGATGTCGTCGGGGGTGACGTAGTCGCGGCCGGCCAGAGCCGCGTAGGCCTTGGACGCGAGCACCAGCAGCACCCCCGCCCGCGGGCTGGCGCCAAGGTGCAGGGAGCGGTCCTCGCGCGTCGCCCGCAGCAGGCGCACGACGTAGGCGAAGAGGTCCTCGCGCACGGCCAGGCCCAGGATCTCTTGGCGTAGCTGCGCCAGCTCGGCGGGGCTCGTCACGGCCTCGACGCCGAGCTCGGCGGGCGTGGCCACGGGCGAGCGCGTGTGGGCCACGGCGAGCAGGCGCTCCTCGACCGCCGCCTCCGGGTAGCCGATGCGCACCTTCATCAGAAAGCGATCGAGCTGGGCCTCGGGCAAGGGATAGGTGCCCTCGTGCTCGAGGGGGTTCTGGGTGGCGAACACGACGAAGGGAGCGGGCAGGGTGTGGGTCACACCGTCGACGGTGACCGAGCCCTCCTGCATCGCCTCGAGCAGGGCCGCCTGGGTCTTGGCCGGTGCCCGGTTGATCTCGTCGCACAGGAGCAGCTGCGCGAAAATCGGTCCCTCGCGGAACTCGAAGTGGCCTTCAGCGGGGCGGAAGATGCTGGTGCC
>JAJFFA010000016.1 GCA_021776885.1 Planctomycetota bacterium | reverse complement strand
GCGGCTTCACGCTGATCGAGATCATGATCGCCCTGGTCATCCTGGCCCTGGTCTCGGTCAACATGTCGATGGTCACGCGCACCGGCACCCAGGCCTACGAGTCCGGGCTCTTCATGAGCACCCTCGAGGATCAGGCCGACCAGACCATGGACCGCATCGCCTTCGCGCTGATGTCCTCCAGCCCCGACCTGATCAACCCGGTCGCAGCTGCCCCGCTCTCGTCCTCGCAGGTCGACTACGAGATCAGCCTCGGCTACGAGGACGGCGAGCTGATCCTCGGCGACCCCGAGCGCATCGAGCTCAATCCCGACGGGCACATCGTCTGGACCCAGAATCCGTTCCTGGCCGGCGAGCGCAGCGTGACCTGGTCCAGGTGGGTCGCCGACCGCCCCGCGTCCGATCCGTTCAACGGGGACGACGACAACAACGACGGTCTGGTCGACGAGCAGGGCCTGTCCTTCGACCTGGATGGCGACCAGGTCTCGATTCAGCTCACCATCCGGCGCACGGACCCCGACGGGAACGCGCGCGAGATGCGCAAGCTCACGCAGATCACCTGCCGCAACTGAGGACACATGCAACGACGACACAAGCCCACCACGCACCAGGAGCGCCGCGGAAGCGCCCTCGTGGCGTCCCTGATCTCGGTCATGGTCGTGGCCTCGATGGGCGCCGGTCTGATGCAGCTGCACGGCTCGATCAGCGCCAAGCAAGAGCTCTCGATCGACACCAAGCGCGCCCTCTACATGGCCGAGGCGGGTCTCTCAGAGGCCTTCATCGCCGTGACCCAGGGCAAGAGCGGCAAGGTCGGCTCGCCGGCGCTGCCCGCACGCTTCGGGGACGGCGTGTACTGGGTCGAGGCCACGGAGCTCGTCGGCGGGCGCGTCCAGCTCGAGTCCGTGGGCCTGTGCGGCAGTGGGCGCTTCGCCCTCTCGATGGTCCTGCTGCGCGAGTCGAACCCGATCGCCGCCCTGGGCGCCTTCGGCGGCAACACCATGAACCTCAACGTCGGCGCGATCGTCGACGGCTACGACTCGGAGGAGGGCACCTTCGCCGAACAGATCGACACCGAGATCCAGGGGATCGAGACCACCGGCAAGGGGGGGCGCATCTCGTCCAACGGCGACATCGACCTCGAAGGTGGAACCTCCGTAGAGCTCGGCAAGGCCCGCACCACGAAGGTCTTCGGCGACGCCGCGCCGGGGCCGCTCTCCGCCGTCAACCTCGGCACCGGCGCCGAGGTGACCGGGGTCACCCTGCCCATGCCGCAGGAGGTCTACGCGCCCGAGATCGAGGTCCCGGAACTGCGTACCTACGGCAGCCTGGTGCACAACAACCCCAGCTCGCCCCTGTTCCTGGGGAAGGTCGACAAGCACTACGACTCGATCAGCGTCGCGCCGCGCTCCAAGATCACCTTCTGCGGACCGACGACGGTCGTCGCCGACCAGCTCATCGTGGAATCCGGCGGCCAGCTCGAGTTCGATACGTCCTCGGGTCCGATCGTCGTCTTCGTGCCTGACAACCTCGAGCTACGCAACGGCTCGGTCCTCTCCAGCGTGACCGAGGACCCGACCCAGGTCGCTGTCCTGGTCGGCGCCCCGAACGTGACGTTCAACCCCGAGGGCGAGTTCTACGGCCTCTTCTACGCTCCAAACGCGCCTGTGCTGGTACCGAACAGCCTGCGCATCTTCGGCAGCGCCGCGGCCGAGGAGCTGACCCTGGCCTCGAACGCACACCTCTCGATCGACCACGGCATGCTGGCCAGCGCCGCCAAGGGGATCGACCACCTGCCCAAGTTCCTGTCCTGGAGGATCTCGGAGCTGCCGCAGGATCCCATCGTCAAGACGCGCCTCGACCCCCTGACCCAGCTCAAGCTGGCCGGGGTCACGCCCACGCCCTCGCCCGTAGCCCACGACGAGAAGTTCGTGCGCATCCTCTACCGCGGCTTCGACAAGACCGTCTACGCCTACTCGGGGCCCGAGTCCGGGCTCGACTGGAGCAACGTCATGAAGTCGATCAAGGTCATGTGGGGCAAGAGCGACAGCGACTTCGCCGACTGGGACGGCTGGGAGAGCTACGGCGGCGCGGACACCCAGGCCGCCGAGAGCGCCCCGCAGATGGCGGGCTGAACGCTTTCATGTTCTCCTCCCTCCTCGCCCTCTTCGCCATCGCGCCCCTGGCCCAGCAGGCCGGGGAAGCTGCACCCGCCGAGGCGCCCGAGTCCTTGCCCGTGCGTCTCCTGCGCGAGCTCTCGAGCGGCAGCACGCCATCCCACGCAGCCCTGCTCGAGGACCTCGTGGACGAGGACGGCCCGGCCCTCGACGCCCTCTTCGCCGTCGTCGAATCCGGGCACCTTCCGCGCTGTACAGGCGAGCTGGAGGCCTGCCCGCACCCGGCTCCAGGCGATCAACGGCGCCTGGCCGTGTTGCTGGATGGCCTTCCCGCCCTGCTCGTGCCGCGCCTCGCCGGGCCGTTGGGCGACCTGCCCAGTTGCTCCGAACGCGTCGTCGCCCTGCGCGTCCTGGCCCACACCGGGGACGCGGACGACCTCCACCTGAGCCTCGACCTGGCGACTCGCCCGCCCGAGCCCACGGACTTCGAGTGGCACCCCAGGGAGGTCGTGCGCGCCGTCACGGACACCGTCGAGGGCCTGCTCGAGCGCGACCCGCGCACGGGCCTGGCCCTCGAGCGCGCCTTCGACGCGGTGGCGGACGAGCTGCGCTCGCCCCTGGCTCTGGCCGTGGGTAGCGTGCCTTCCCCCGAGGGTCTGGAGTTCCTCGTCGGAGAGCTCGGGCGGCACGCGGCGCTCGACGTGACCCTGTTGTCGCAAGTCGGTCGCATCGCGGGCCGCATGCCCGCCGCCGCCGACAACGCGTCGCGCATGCGCCTACGCAGCTATCTGGACGATGCAGACGTCAATGTGCGCCGCGAGGCGTGCAACATTCTCGGCCGCGTGGGCGACGACGAGTCGGTCCTGCAGCTGATCGAGCTCCTCCACGACGGCGCGGACTCGGTGCGGCGCAGTGCGCACTGGGCCCTGACGCAGATCGCGCAGCGCCAGATCCGTCCCGACCCGGCGCACTGGCTCGGCTGGTACGAGGAGGAGACACGCTGGTGGAGCGAGCGCGCACCCGACCTGCGCGCCGACCTGCGCAGCGGCGACCCCGCTCCCGTGGCCAGTGCCCTGAAGGAGATGGCCGGCAGGCGACTCTTCCGCCGCGAGCTGGCCCAGGAGGTGGAGATCGCCCTCGACCACTCCGAGCCGCAGATCGTGCGCATGGCCTGTGATGCCTTGATGGCGCTGCACTCGTCGGCGGCGGTCCCCGCTCTGCTGCAGGCCCTGGAGCACCGTGACGCCGGGGTGCGTGCCAGCGCGCGCCAGGCCCTGGTCGGCCTCACCGGCCTGGATCTGGGCGACCAGCCGGGTGCCTGGCGCGCCCGCTTCGGCCTCCCGGGCTAGCCCGGGTGAGCCCGGATCAGCCCGGCCGACCCCGCACGGGTCGGCTCAAGAACGGCGACGCGAACGACCGACGATTGCAAGCGGAGACCCCCATGACGCGCACGTATCGCAGACGAATCAAGCTCATCAAGCCGTCCCTGCAGCTGCGGCTGACGGCGATCTTCGTGGCGATCTCCGCCATGGCGCTCCTGCTGCAGTCGGTGCTGTTCATGAACAGCGTCACGCACACCGCGCTGGACCTGCCCCACGACGGGCTCTTGATGATGAACCAGACGGGTGCGCTGCTGCGCGACGTGATGCTCACCTCGTTCCTGGTCTTCCTGCCCCTGACCTTCGCCGTCGGCGTCCTGACCACCTTCCGGATCGCCGGCCCCATCTATCGCTTCGAGGGCTTCCTGGCGCAGGTCAAACGCGGCGAGAACCCGGCCGACTGCAAGCTGCGGGAGGGCGATGACTTGCAGGACTTCTGCGAACTCCTCAACGAGGTCACTGCACCCCTGCGCGCAGTCGAGGGTGAAGACACGGAAGCACGCGACATCGAAGTGCGCGCAGCGACCGAGAGCGCCGCCTGACCCGATACCGGACGTCCCCCATGTCCCTGCGCTCCAAGGTCGTCCTGATCCTGACCCTCGTGATCGGGAGCTACGCGACCCTCGACCACCTGATCCAACGCTTCACCTTCGCACCGATCTTCGAGGCCCTCGAGCAAGCGGAGGCGGAAGAGGACCTGGCCCGCATCCTGGGGGCGCTGAACGACGAGCTCTCGGACGTGGACGCAGCCTGCGAGGTACTGGCCACGTCGGACGACCTGTGCGCCTACACGGGCTTTCCCGGCCTGGAGATGCGCGACGAGAAGCAGCGCTACGAAGAGGTGCACCTGAGCGATGTACGTCTGGAGCGTGCCGGGCTCGATGTCTTGTTCGTGCTCGACGCGCAGCGCGAGGTGCTGTTCAGCCACGCCATCGACCCTGACAACGACGAGCCGCTGCGCCTGCGCGACTTCCCCACCGGCTCCTGGGGCCGGAACCACTTCCTGCTGGTCGATGTGCGCTCACGCTTGAGCGGCGGCGGCGACGAGAGGCTGCCGCACGGGATGCTGACCACCGAGCACAAGCCCATGCTGGTCAGCAGCCACCCGATCAAGAGCAGCCGAGGGCTGGGTGCTCCGCGCGGCTACGTCATCAC
>JAJFFA010000150.1 GCA_021776885.1 Planctomycetota bacterium | reverse complement strand
CCTGATCCTGTCCCTGCCCGAAGCCCAGCTCGGCTGACCCGACGCGCTCGAAGGAGATCTGAACCATGGCACACCAAACACGACTCGACCGCCGCGCCCTGCTCACTGGCCTCTCGCTCTTGACGGGCGGCGCGGCCCTGGCCTCGCCCTCGCGCGCCGCGGCGCTCGTCGGGCGCGCCCGCGCGGGCGGACCGGCGAAGAACGGACGGCGTCTGATCCTGGTGCAGCTCTCGGGCGGCAACGACGGCCTCTCCACCGTTGTCCCCTACGCGGACGACGCCTACTACCGCGCGCGTTCCAGCACCCAGGTGGAGAAGAAGAGCGTCCTGCGCCTCGACGACTACCGTGGCTTGCACCCGGCCTTGCGCGGTCTGCGTCGCCTCTACGACGCTGGCAAGCTGGCCGTCGTCGAGGGCGCCGGCTACCCCCAGCCCGTGCTCTCGCACTTCAAGTCCCTCGAGATCTGGCACACCGCCGACCGTCGCGGGCGCAACGCCGGGGACGGCTGGGCCGCGCGCCTGGCGGACCAGCTTTGGAACGACGAGCGCAGCGCCGAGCTCGTGGTCCACGTCGGCCGCTACGCGCCCTACTCGATCTTCTCGTCCCAGCACGCACCGATCGCCTTCGCCTCGCCCTCGAGCTACCAGTGGTTCGGAGCGGGGGCCAAGGCGCGTACCTGGCGCGAGTCGGGGACCGCCCTCAGCAGCGAGGACGATGGGGCCAGCCCGATCCTGTCCGACCTGCGTGGCGTGCTCGACACGGCCCGCGACTCCTCCCTGCGCGTGCGCCGCGCCGTGGCCGAGTACGAGCCCCAGGTGGCCTATCCGCGGGACGAGTTCGGTGCCCAGCTGACCAACGCGGCGGCCTTGATCCACGCCGGCCTGGGGACCCGCGTCGCCTCGGTCGAGCTGCGCGGCTTCGACACCCACGCCGCTCAGAAGCAGACCCACGACCGCCTGATGAAGACCCTCGACGAGGGCTTGACGGCCCTGGCCAAGGACCTGGCCTCGAGCCCGGAGGGACGCGACACCCTGGTCGTGGTCTTCAGCGAGTTCGGTCGCCGAGTGGAGGAGAACGACTCCAAGGGCCACGACCACGGCAAGGCCGGGCCGATGTTCGTCCTGGGCTCGCGGGTCAAGGGCGGGCTGTATGGAGAGCACCCGGCCCTGTCCTCCCTGGAGGAGGGGAACCTGGCCTACACGACCGACTTCCGACGGGTCTACGCGAGCGTGATCGGACCCTGGTTCGGCGGCGACGCCGAGGCCCTGCTCGGCGCCTCTTACGAGCCCATCGACCTGGTCTGAGGCTCTTGATTCGCCCTTGATGAAGAGCTGACCCGAACTTGCCTCCCGCTGGGCCCTGTGGGTCCCCACCCTGTTCGCCGTACAAAGAGCGAACGGACCCCCAGCCAAGGATCGGAGACCAGCAAGGATGTCAGCAACCAGTCATGGACGTGCAGCGGCGTGGGCCCTCACGACGGTGACGCTCCTCGGAGCGCCCGCGATGGCCCAGCAGGAGGAGGACGAGGCCCCCCTCTCGCTCCAGGACCTGCAGCGCCAGATCGATGCGCTCAGGGAGAGCCACGACACGATCCCGGTCACGGGCAGCTCGCGCGCCTCGATGAAGATCTTCGGGCGCCTGCACACCGATGTCTGGGTGCCGACCTCCGCCGACGAGAGCGCGGGGGTCTTCGAGAGCGGCGACCCGGCCCTCGACCCGCAGACCAACGTCGAGTTCCGTCGCGCGCGCATCGGCGTGTCGGGTGATGTCGACACGGACATGACCTACAAGCTCGAGATCGACTTCGGCAAGGGCGCTGGCCTGGTCTTCAAGGACATGGTCTTCGGCTGGAAGGACCTGGGGCTCGCGCAGAAGGTCCTGATCGGCAACCAGAAGCGCCCGTACGGCCTCGATCACCTCAATTCGAGCCGCTACAACGTCTTCATGGAACGACCGTTCGTGATCGAGTCGTTCAACCAGGACTCGCGCCGCCTGGGCGTCCAGTCCTACGGTCTCTCCGACGACCAGGCCTGGAACTGGCGCTACGGCGTCTTCAACCAGACGGACATCCAGGGCACCGGGCAGTACGTCAGCGACACGCTGCAGCCCGAGATCGCCGCGCGCCTGGCGAATACCGCGCTGTTCGAGGACGACGGCAGGCGCTACGTGCACTGGGCCGTGTCCGGCACGAGCGCCTACCCCGACGGCAACGTCAGCGAGAACGACGCCTCCAACGAGGCGCGCTTCCGCACGCGCCCCGAGGCCCGCACCCTCTCGCGCTGGATCAACACCGGCCGCATCAGCGAGGTAGACCAGTACTCGCTGGTTGGACTGGAGGGTGTGACCAACTGCGGTCCGCTGCAGGTCACGGCCGAGGCCCAGGGCGCGAACGTCGACCGCGGGGGCGGGAACCCGAACCCCTTCTTCTGGGGCGGCTACATCTACGCTTCCTATTTCCTGACGGGCGAGCACATGCCCTGGGATCGCAAGAACGGCATCCTCGGTCGCCCCAAGCCGAGGAAGAACTTCCGCGACGCGGGCGGCCTGGGCGCCTGGCAGGTGGCGGCGCGCTACTCCTACGCCGACTTCACGGACGAGGGCGTGGCGGGCGGCGTCGGGCGCTCGATCACCCTGGGGCTGAACTGGTACTGGAACCCCAATGCGAGCGTGCAGTTCAACTACATCTTCGGCGACATCAGCGGCCGCCAGGAGGACCCGAGCACGCCCACCAGCAGTCCCCTGTTCGAGGCGGACTACGAGTTCTTCGGGATGCGCCTGCGGATCGACTTCTGAGGCGGCCCAGTCGCACTCGGCCCGCACTCGGCCCGCGCGCGGCCCTCAGGCCGCGTGCAGCAGCGTGTGCAGGCGCAGGATCGCGGCGCGGTCCGCGTCGAAGTCGAGGCTCGGGTAGGCCGTGCCGAACTCGGCCCATTGATAGGCCGCGCAGTGGGCCTGGATGCGCTCCGGGTCCGGAAGCACGAGGGACTGGTAGCCGAAGGTCCACTCGACGATCTCCTCCTCGCCGAAGGTGATGCGGCTGGGCATCGACAGGTCGACCAGCTGGGCTGCGCGGCCGATCCCGGTGGAGTCCAGCACGTGCCGGCGGATGGCGCCCTCCAGCTTGTCGCCGAATCCGAGGGGGCCCTGCAGCGGGCCCCAGAGCCCCTCGATACCCTGGTCGGGCTTGAGCAGCAGGTAGTCGGGCTCCCCGCCGTCCATGCGGAAGACGAAGACCTTGATCCGGTGTAGGAGTTCGCTCATGGGTTCCGGGACTCCCGGGGGGGCGAAGGAGCGGAGGGAGCTTCCTTATCGTACTTGTGTGAGGGGGATTCTGAGCCGGACCGAACGCGGCCAGCTGGGCGGGCGCCCCGAGGACGGGGGTTTATGGCGAATTTGATAGGCATTAGAAGGTCATGAAGCGCCTGGATGATGTCCTTTTGCGGCTCGATGCCCTGATCGACTGGGAGCGCTCGGCGCGCACGGCTGCCCTGCGCCAGGAGCTGGCCCCCATGCGCGACCTCATGCAGCGCCTGGGGCACCCGGAGCGGGCCTTCCGCTGCGTCCACGTGGCGGGCAGCAAGGGCAAGGGCTCGACCGCCGCCCTGATCGCCGCCGGGCTCTCGCGCGCCGGCTTCGGGGTCGGCACCTACGGCTCGCCCCACGTCGACCGGGTCCACGAGCGCATCCGGCTCGCGGGCCGGGACGTGGATGACGACGCCCTGGCGGCCGCCCTGGAGCCCGCCCTCGAGGCCCGCGCGGCGGCCGTGGCCGAGGGCAGCCCCGCCCACGAGGCCTCCTGGTTCGACCTGGTGACGGCGGCGGGTTTCCAGGCCTTTCGCACGGCGCGGGTCGATTGGGCCGTGGTCGAGGTCGGCCTCGGCGGCCGGCTCGACTCGACCAACGTGCTCCAGCCCGAGGTCTGCGTAGTGACCGGGATCGAGCTCGAGCATACCCAGCTGCTGGGCTCGACCCGCGCGGCGATCGCGGGGGAGAAGGCGGGCATCCTGAAGCCGGGGGCGACCCTGGTCTCCGGGCTCGTCCCGGACGCGGGAAGGGGAGTGCAGGAGGACGCGGGCCGCGTGATCGTCGAGCGCGCCGCCGCCCTGGGCCTGGAGCTGTGCTTCGCACCCTCTGCCAGCGCCCGCCCGCCGCTCCCGCCCAGCCAGCGCAACCTCTCCGTGGCGCGCACCGCCCTCGACGCCCTGGGGCGGCGGGGGGTCGTGACGCGGGCCGGCGAGGCCCTCTCGGGGGAGCTTCTGGATGCCGAGACGGTGGCCGCGGCGAGGCTCCCCGCCCGGCTCGAGCGTATCCTCGGCCAGCGGGTGCCCATGGTGCTCGACGGGGCCCACGCCCCCGAGGCCCTGGAGGCGGTGCTGGGTGAGCTGGCCCTCGACCCGGCCCTGGGGGGTCCCTGCGTGGCCGTGGTCTCCCTGGCCAAGGACAAGGACGCCCCGGCCTTCCTCAAGGCCCTGGGTAGGCGTGTCGATAGGGTGCTTTGCACGTCGGCGGTGCCGGATCGTCACCACCGGCCGGAAGAGCTCGCGGCGCTCGCCAGCGCCGCCGCCCTCCCGGCCGAAGCGGTCCCCAGCGTTGAACTTGCGATCGCCAGGGCTCTCGAGCAGGTCCCGCCGGCGGGGTGGGTGTTGGTCACCGGCTCCCTCTGGCTTGCGGGGGAAGCGCGACGGGTCCTGTAGCCGAAGAGCCAACGGACCTCCCGCATGCTGACGATCGTCTCTGACCTGTTCCTGACCGATGCCTTCCTCATCAAGGGCAACGTCGAGAACAAGTACACGCGTCTCTCCAAGCTGCTCGACGAGCACCGCAAGTACTTCCTGCGCGTTCGCGACGTGACGCTGATCGATCTGAACTCGAAGGACCAGATCCAGACGCCGCTCCTGCACATGAACGTGGACGAGGTCCTGTTGGCCCACGAGTACCTCGACGAGGCCGGAGACGGCCACCGCGCGGAGATGGGCAAGGACCACGACCTGCAGAAGGTGCGCGTCTTCTACACGGGCAACCTGAACGTCGAGCTGGCCGGCGAGATCCGCCCGTCTGCCTACGAGATCAGCGACAAGGCCACGCGCCGCTTCTTCGTCATGCGCGAGCCCAAGCTGAGGGGCTTCGACGACAAGGGTGATGAGCACCTCAAGCAGCTCCTGGACCTGCCCTACGCGATCCTGAACAAGGAACGCCTCTCCTACGTCTACGACTTCAACTAGTACCTCAACCTGAAAGTTCCGGTACACCTGCCTTCCCCTGGGCGCCCCCTGCGGCGTTGCCGCTCCTCGAAGTAGCGCAGAGGCTACGCCTTCGTCGCGGCGCCTTGCAGGGAACGCCCAGGGAAACGCAGGTGTACCGGAACTTTCAGGTTGAGGCACTAGGCGCCCGCTCGGGCGATGATGGGGCCCCTTGGCCCCCGCACCCCGCCCCATCCGCGCCCCCGAGCAAGTCGGCCTGCTGGTCGTCGCCAGCGCCGGTCTTGCGCTCCTGCCCGTGCTGCGCGTTTTCGCGGAGCCCGACCCCCGTGGCCACGGGACCCACGAGCAGTTCGGCCTGCCCGCCTGCGGCTCGATCGAGTGGTTCGGCCTGCCCTGCCCG
>JAJFFA010000149.1 GCA_021776885.1 Planctomycetota bacterium | reverse complement strand
AGAGGTGCTCGACCTCGACCTCGACGCCGCTCGACTCGACGCTGATGCGCAGGGCCAGCTCGGCGTTGCCGACGAAGAGCGGCGCGATGCGCATGCTGCGCGAGGCGAGGGCGTGCAGCGGCGCGTGGCCCAGGGCCTGGGGGTTCTCGGGCAGGGGCGGCAGGGCCGGGTGCAGCAGGGCGCCGTCGGGCAGGGGCTCGGCGCGGGTGCCGGCGCCAGGGGCGAACTCGGGTGCGATGCCCGGCAAGAGGTAGGGGCGCACGCTTGCGGCCCAGGCGGGATCGCCGCCGAGGGCGGCGAAGTGCGCCCAGGGGTCGCGCGCCTGGGCGTGGGCCAGGAGCGCGAGCCGCGCGCGACGCTCGGGGTCGGGGCGCTCGGCCGCGGCCTCCTCGGCCACCGTGGCGGCCCACAGCTCCCAGGTCGCGCCGCGGCTCCAGGGCGCCGGCTGGGCCAGGGCGGCGGGCAGGGGGTGGGGGCGGGTCTCGGGTCCGATCAGGGCCTGGACCCGGGCAGCGGCGCCGTCGGGGAGCTCGACGCTGACCCCTTCGACCACGGACGCAGCCGCGGCACAGGGGACCAGGAGGGCGAGGAGCAGGGTCAGCACGTTCCAGCAACATCGGCCGCAGGCCGCCGCCTGTCAATCGCGGCGGCCCTAATGCCATGCAGGCCTTGTCGTCAGGGCGGTCAATCGAGTACAGGATCCCCATGGTCGACCAACCCCTCGCCGATCCCGAGTTCCTGGCGATCCTCGCCTGCCCCGAGTCGGGCCAGCCCCTGGCCATCGCGGACGACGGACAGCTGGCTGCCCTCAACGCGCGCATCGGCGCGGGGGACTGCAGCAACGTCGGCGGTGAGAAGGTCACGGAGCCCCTCGAGGCGGGCCTGGTGCGCTCGGACAAGACGATCGTCTATCCCGTGCGCGACCAGATCCCCGTGCTGCTCGTGGACGAGGGCATCGCGCTCTAGGCGCGGGGCGCCCGCGTGCGTTTCGTCCGCCCCGGCGTCGAGCGCTCGGTCCGCCTCGCGTACTGCCTGAACCTGCACGCGTCGGACGACTTCGACGCGATGCTGGCGGGGGTCGAGGCCATCACCCTGCCCCTGCGCGATCGCCTCGGCGGGCGTGCGGCGGGGGACTTCGGCGTCGGCCTCTACCTGCCCGGAGGCGTGGCGTCGCACCTGATGGACCCGGCGGGGGAGGCGGACTTCGAGCGCCTGGCCGGTCTGCTCGAGGAGCAGCGCCTCGATCCCGTCACGTTCAACGCCTTCCCCTTCGGAGGCTTCCACACGGAGGGCCTCAAGGCCGACGTCTACCGGCCCACGTGGGAAGAGGAGTCGCGCGCGCGCTTCACCCGCGACGTCGCTGCCCTGGCCACGCGCCTGTGGCAACGCCGGCTGCCGGCGACTCGAAACGGGCACATCTCGATCAGCACCCATCCGGGCGCCTTCGGCCGCTGGGTCGAGGGCACGGACGGCGTCGCGCGCTGTGCGACGAACATGGGCCAGGTCGCGAACGCCCTGGCCCAGGTCGAGGCACAGGGCGGGCCGCAGATCGTGCTCTCGGTGGAGGCGGAGCCGCGGGCCAGCGCGGGGGACTCGCGCGCGCTCTTCGCCTTCCTGGCCTTCGCCCGCGCCGAGGCGGCCCGTGCCCTGCTCGAGGCCGGCACGGACCCGGCCCTGGCCCACGCCCTCCCGGCCCGCCACCTGGGCACCTGCCTGGACTGCTGTCACTCGGCGGTCGAGTTCGAGGATGCCCAGCAGGCCCTCTCGCTCTCCACCTCGGGCGGCCCGCTGGGCAAGCTGCAGTTCTCGAGCGCCCTCGCCCTGGCCTCCCCGGCCGAACACCCGACCGCGGTCGAGCTGCTGCTGGCCCTGGACGAGCCGCGCTACCTGCACCAGGTGACGGGCCGCGCGGGCGCGCGCCGGGCCCGGGCGGACGACCTCCCGGACCTGCGCCAGGCCCTGCGCGAGCACCCGTCGGCCTGGCTGGACTGTGACGAGTGGCGCTGCCACTTCCACGTCCCGGTCGACCTGCAGGCGGTCGCCTCGGAGGGCACCGACCTGGCCGCCCTGGGCACCACCCGCGCCCACGCGGACACCCTGCTGGACCTGGCCCTCGCGGACCCCTCCGCCTGGCCGACGGACGAGCTGCACGTCGAGATCGAGACCTACACCTGGGACGTCCTGCCGGGTGCGGTGCGCGGCGAGGGCGACCTGATCGACGGTCTGGAGCGCGAGTACGCTCACGTCCTCTCCCGCCTCGCCGCCGCCGGCTGGACCCGCGCTCCTGCCTGAGCCCCGGCCGGCCCCGCCGTCCGACCCGGGAGCGCAAAACTTTGCGCCCCACTCGTTGACACCCCACCCCCGGGCTCCGTACCTTCCGCCCTCTCGCCGCCCGGGACCGCCCTCCCGGTACGCCCGGTTGATCGCCCCCGATCGCCGGGCTGCGGCGGGAACCCACGGTGGCCCCGTCGTCTAGTCAGGCCTAGGACACCAGGTTTTCATCCTGGCGACAGGGGTTCAAATCCCCTCGGGG
>JAJFFA010000148.1 GCA_021776885.1 Planctomycetota bacterium | reverse complement strand
GGGGCAGGGCGAGGGCGGGACAGACGAGGAGCAGGAGGACGGCGGCAGGCAGTCGAGTCATGGTGCGGATCCTGGGGCTAGGGGGACGTTGAATCGTACCTCCCGCGCTGTGCTCGTGGGTTCCGGCGTGGGAATCGTCGTGGCCGCTCCTTATGATCCCCGCCCGTGTTCCGACGAATCCTGGTTGCCCACCGCGGAGAGATCGCCCTGCGCGTCATCCGCACCGCCCGTGAGATGGGAATCGAGTGCGTCGCCGTGCACTCCGACCTGGACCGCCGTGCGCTGCACGTGCGCATGGCCCACGTCGCGGTGCCCCTCGAGGGCAACGCCCCCGGGCAGACGTACCTGTCGATGGACAAGATCCTCGCCGCGGCGAAGGCGACCGGCGCCGAGGCGATCCACCCGGGCTACGGCTTCCTGTCCGAGAACGCGGTCTTCGCGCGTCGGGTCGTCGACGCAGGGCTGGTCTGGATCGGGCCGCCCCCCGGGGCCATCGAGGTCATGGGGGACAAGCTCAAGAGTCGCCAGGCGATGCAGGCCGCGGGGGTGCTGGCGGTGCCCGGCACAGCCGAGCCCCTGGCCGACATCGAGGCGGCGGTGGCCGGGGCCGAGGAGGTGGGCTATCCCGTCGCCCTCAAGGCCGCCGCGGGCGGGGGAGGCAAGGGCATTCGAGTCGTGCGCAAGCCGGCTGAGATGGCGACCGCCTTCCGCACCGCCTCGGGCGAGGCCCAGGCCGCGTTCGGGGATGGACGGCTCTACATCGAGCGCTACCTCGACCGCCCGCGACACATCGAGGCCCAGGTGCTCTTCGACGCCCACGGTGCCGGGGTGCACCTGTTCGAGCGCGAGTGCTCGATCCAGCGTCGACACCAGAAGCTGATCGAGGAGAGTCCGTCGCCGGTGATCGACCCCGACCAGCGTGCGAGCATGGGCGCGACGGCGCTGGCCGCGGCCCGCGCCGTCGACTACGTGGGCGCCGGGTCGGTCGAGTTTTTGTGGTCCGGCGGCGAGTTCTTCTTCCTCGAGATGAACACGCGGCTGCAGGTCGAGCACCCGGTGACCGAGATGGTCACGGGCAAGGACCTGGTGCGCGAGCAGATCCGCATCGCGGCGGGCGAGCCCCTGGGCTACCGCCAGGAGGACCTGCGCCTCTCGGGTCACTCGATCGAGGTGCGCATCAATGCGGAGGACCCCTCCAATGGCTTCCTGCCCTCGACCGGGACCCTGCACAACCTGCGTGCCCCCGGGGGGCCGGGGGTGCGCCTGGACACCTCGATGTACCGCGGGCTCGAGGTCGGGACGAACTACGACCCGCTGCTGGGCAAGCTGATCGTCTGGGCCGAGGACCGCGCCATGGCCATCGCACGCATGTGCCGTGCCCTCGAGGAGCTGAACGTGGGCGGCGTACGCACCAGTGCGCCGGCGGCGCTCTCGGTCCTCAACGCGGACGCCTTCCGCTCGGGGGACTTCGACACGCACTTCCTCGACGGCTTCTCCCTCGAGGCGCCGCGTCACCGCGAGAAGCTGGTGGCCGCCGTTGCCGTGGTCTTCCGGCGCCACCTGGCCCAGCGTCGGGCCCTGGCCAAGAGCGCGGCGGATCGCTCGAGCTGGCGCGACCGTGGCAGGGCGATGACCAGCGACCGCGTGCGTCGGGCCTCGCAGCCGGAGGGCGGCGCATGAAGTACTTCGCGACGATCGGTGACCGCTCCTACGCGGTCGAGCTGACCGAGGAGCTCGGTGAGTGGCGCGTGACCCTCGACGGTGAGCCCTTCGACCTGGCGTACGAAGAGGCCGATCGCCTGGGCCAGGCGGTCGTGCTGCACGACGGCGAGAGCTACGCCATGTCCCTCGAGGGCGATGGCCACAGCGTCGGCGTGACCCTGGCGGGCTACCACTACGCCGTCGAGCTCGAGGACGAGCGCGAGCGCGCGGCGCAGGTGGCCGAGAAGGAGGCGGGCGCCGGCGGTGGGGTGGTCAAGGCCATCATGCCGGGGGTCGTGGTCGAGCTCTTGGTGGGGGTGGGGGATGCGGTCGAGGTCGGCCAGTCCCTGCTGCTGCTCGAGGCGATGAAGATGCAGAACGAGATCGGTGCCCAGTGGAGCGGCAGCGTGAAGAAGATCCTGGTTCAGCAGGGCCAGGCGGTGGCCGCGGGGACGCCCCTGGTGGAGATCGAGGGAGACCCGGAAGTCTGAGGGCGGACTGAGGGCGGCAGCGGGGGCCGCGCGAGCGCGCGCGGGCCCCATGGAGCGGCTAGAGTGGAGTGGCCCCGCAGGTCCACCTTCCAGCGCTCCACCATGAAACTGTCCCCGCGTCCGCTCGCCACAGGCCTCGCCACCGGCCTGCTCTCCCTCGTCCTGGCCGGCAGCGCGTCCGGCACCTGGTCGATCGTCGTCCTCGACCGCACGACGCGCGAGGTGGCCATCGCCGGCGCGACCTGCATCGAGGACGCGCAGCTGGCCAGCATCATCGCTGCCCTGCGCATCGACCGTGGCGCTGGAGCGACCCAGGCCCTGTCGGCCTCCGCCCTGCGCCAGGTGGTCTTCCACCGGCTCGAAGAGGGGCTGACCCCCGACGAGATCGTGGCCGAGCTGCAGGTGGCGCTGCCCAACCCCAACCAGCGTCAGTTCGGTGTGGTCAGCTTCGCCGGTCCCCCCGCGACCTTCAGCGGTTCGAGCACGGGCCTCGCGTCCACCGGCGTGGCCGGCAGCGTCGGTTCCATCGACTACGCCATCCAGGGAAACGTGCTGGCGGGCGTTGAGGTCGTGATGGCCGCCGAGGCGGCCCTGCGCAACACCCAGGGCGACCTGGGGCAGCGCGTGATGGCCGCCATGCAAGCCGCGCGCAGCTTCGGCGGCGACGGTCGCTGCTCCTGCGTCGGGGGCCCGCCCTGGGACATGTGCGGCTCGCCGCCCCCGAACTTCACCAAGTCCGCCCACACCGCCTTCATCATCGTCGGCCGTATCGGCGACGAGGAGGGCGAGTGCGTCGACGGGACGCCCTGCTCCTTCGGCGACTACTACCTGTTCCGTCGCGCGATCGGCGACGCCAGCGACCTCGACCCGGTCGAGGTGCTGCAGGACCGCTACGACACCTGGCGCAGCAACCGCATCGGGCGCACCGATCAGGTCCTGACCCGGGTGCAGGCCAGCGCCCAGCGCCTCGTCGCCGACGGCAGCTCGAGCCTCGAGGTGCGCATCCAGCTGGTCGACCTCGACGGCAACGACCTCAGCAGCGGTGGGCAGAGCGTCTTCGTGCGGCGCATCGGCGCCGGCCCCGACGCGGCCCTGGTCAGTGGCCAGGTCGACCACGGCGACGGCACGCACTCGTTCACCCTGAGCGCCACGGGGCACGCGGACCTGGCGCGCTTCCGCATCGTGGTCGAGGACGCGGGCGTGCCGGTCAGCTTGCACCCGCCGCTGGAGGTGCCCGTCGACGGAGTCCAGCCGCTGCACGTGGGCTTCGACTCCGTGTCCAGCTCCGCGGGCGCGGACGTGCCCTTCGTGCTCAACGCGGGCGCCGCGGAGGCGGGTCGCAGCTACATCGTGCTGGGCAGTGCCTCCGGAACCGTCCCCGGCACGCCCTTCGGCGGACAGACCCTGCCCCTGAACTCCGACCGCATCCTGCGCTTCACCTTCGGCTCGCCCGGGCCGCCCCTGTTCCCCGGGTCTGCCGGGCAGCTCGACGCCGCCGGGCGCGCCCAGGCCACCTTCCGCCTGTCCAGCGCTGCCCTCTCCGCCTTCCCGGGTCGCTGGGACTTCGTGGGCGTGCTCTTCGGCGCTGGACCCGTCCCCGACGACTTCACCAACGGCGTCGGCTTCGACGTCCTGCCCTGATCCAGCCCTGAGCCCGGTCCCGGGTGGGGGCGGGGTACACTGGGGCCCATGAAGCTCCAGCGATTCCTGCAGCGCAGCCTGCTCCCCGTACTCGTCCTTGGCGTGCCGCTCTCCGGCACGGCCCTGGCCACCTGGTCGCTGGTCGCGATCGACCACGCCACCGGCGAGGTCGCGGTCGCCTCCGCGACCTGCCTGGCGAACTTCAACCTGAAGCGCTTCCTGCCCGTGATCTCGGTGGGCAAGGGCGCGGGCGCGGCGCAGTCGTTCATCGACACCAGCGGGCAGAACCGCGTGCGCATGTTCGCCGGCTTCAACGAGGGGCGTACACCGGCGGAGATCCTGGCCGAGCTCGAGGCCACGGACTCCAGCCACCAGACGCGCCAGTACGGCATCGCCAGCTTCGACGGTCCGCCGGTCACCTTCACCGGAACGGGCGCAGGCCAGGCGCGCGCCGGGGTCGTAGGACAGGTGGGCAGCATCGAGTACGCGATCCAGGGCAACGTCCTGACCGGCACCCAGGTCGTCGACGCGGCCGAGGCGGCCTTCGTGGGCACCAGCGGTGACCTCGGTCAGCGCCTGATGGCGGGCATGGAGGCGGCCCGCGCCCTGGGCGGCGACGGGCGCTGCTCCTGCAGCGGCAGCGACCCGGACGGCTGTCCCGTGCCGCCGCCCGGCTTCACGAAGTCGGCCCACACGGCGTTCATCGTCGTCGCCCGCATCGGCGACCTCGAGGGCGGCTGCGACAACACCGACGGCTGCGCCAGCGGCGAGTACTACCTCGACCGGCGCTCCATCGGCGGCGCCGCCGCGCCGGACCCGGTGCTCGAGATGCAGCAGCGCTACGACGTCTGGCGCATGAACATGCTGGGCAAGCCGGATCAGCTCCTGACCCGTGTCCAGCCCAGCGCCCAGCGCCTGGTCGCCGATGGCAGCTCGAGCCTCGAGGTGCTGCTCGAGCTGCGCGACGTGGACGACGTGCCCCTCACCGTCGGCGGGCAGGTCGTCTCGGTGCGGCGCTTGCCGGGCGCCCCCGACGTGGCCAGCGTCTCCCCCGTGACCGACCACGGCGACGGAACCCACAGCTTCACCCTGACCTCCAGCGGGCAGGTCGGCCTGGGCGGCTGGCGCATCGTCGTCGAGCAGGGCAACAAGCGGACGACCCTGCACCCGCCGCTCGAGATTCCGATCGACCCCGTGACGCCGCTGCACATCGGCTTCGATCAGGTCTCGACCTCCGAGGGCGCCCAGGTGCCCTTCGCGATCAACGCCGGCCCGGCCGAGGCCGGCCGCAGCTACATCCTGCTGGGCAGTGCCTCGGGCACGGTGCCCGGCACGCCCTTCGGCGGCCAGACCCTGCCCCTGAACGCGGACCGTCTGCTGCGCTTCACCTTCGGCAGCCCCGGGCCGCCCCTGTTCAGCGGCTCGGCCGGCCAGCTCGACGCGGCCGGGCACGCCAGCGCCAGCCTGCGCGCGACCCCCGGCGCCCTGGCGGCCCTGCCCGGACGCTGGGACTTCGTCGGGGTGCTCTTCGGCAACCCGGACGACTTCACCAACGGCGTCGGCTTCGACGTGGTGCCCTGAACCCCATGGGTCTCTCCACACTGCGGCGCGCCGTGTTCCGCGGCCTGCTCGCCCTGCCCCTGGCCGCCCCCGCCCTCGGCACCTGGTCCGTGGTCGCCGTCGACCACGCGACGGGCGAGGTGGGCGTGGCCTCGGCCACCTGCCTGGCCAACTTCCAGCTGACCCCGGCGGTGCCGGTCGTTCGCGTCGGGCGCGGTGCAGCGGCGGCCCAGGCCCTGCCCACCCTGGTCGGGCGGCAGGTGCTGTTCCGCGGCTTCGCCGCCGGCACCACCCCCGATGAGCTGCTCGCCGCCCTGCCGACCCACGACCCCGGACACCAGCAGCGCCAGTACGGCATCGCCAGCTTCGACGGCCCGCCCGCCACCTTCACGGGTGCGTCGTCAGGGCAGTGGAAGGGCGGAGTCGTCGGGCGCGTGGGCAGCATCGAGTACGCGATCCAGGGCAACGTCCTGGCCGGCCCGCTGGTGGTCGAGGCGGCGGAGCACGCCCTGCGCCGCACCGGCGGCGACCTCGGGCAGCGCATCATGGCCGCCATGCGCGCAGCGCGGGACCTGGGCGGGGACGGGCGCTGCTCGTGCACGACCGGTCCGCCCGCGAGCTGCGGCTCGCCGCCGCCGTCCTTCACCCACTCGGCCTACACGGCCTTCATCATCGTTGCGCGCATCGGTGACACGGACGGGGACTGCGACGCGGGCTGCGCCACCGGGGACTACTACCTCGAGCGCAAGTTCGTCGGCGACGCCAGTGACCTCGACGCGATCACCGAG